>JAUXGE010000024.1 GCA_030622435.1 Planctomycetota bacterium | reverse complement strand
GCTTGTGGATGAGGATGCCGAGCATTTTTCGAAGCTCCTGCTGGAGCGGGTCACGCTGCCGAACTCGCGCGTCGTCGTTGCCATGCGCGAGGTTCCATTCATGGACAGCGGTGCCATAGAGGGTTTGCTGGCTGCAACGGATGAGCTGGCGGATCGGGCGGCGAACCTGAAGTTGGCGAACGTGCCACAGACCTGTCGCGAGATCCTCGAGATCACCGGAGTATCGGGAAGATTCAGCTTCTTCGAGGATGTACAGGATGCGGTGCGGAGTTTCCTTTGATCGTGGTAAGAAGGTTGTGGTGAGCGGGTAGTGGATGCGGTACCGCCCATCGTGGGCTGACGACTGCAGGATGTGGGACGGCGTGGTATGGCAAACCTGACGATCGAGAACGCCGTTCGGCTGGGTGATCAACTCATCGAGGACGGGTTGATCACGCCGGACCAGTTGGTCGAGGCGTTGGCGCGCCAGAAGGAGTCCGGCGGGCGCATTGGCGGCGCGCTGGTCGACGTCGGTGCGATCTCTTCGGCGATGCTCGTGCAGGCGCTTTCGAAGCGGCTGGGTGTGAAGGGGTGCGTACTGAGGCACGGGTTGATCGATCCGAAGGTCGCCAAATGCATACCGAAGGAGGAGGCTGAGCGCCTGCGTGTTCTGCCGCTGTTCAGGGTGCACGACGAGGTGACTGTGGCGATGGTCGAACCGCAGTCGCTTCCCGTTCAGGATCGTTTGCGTAACCTGACGGGGTGCAAGATTCGTCCCGTGCTTTCCCTCCAGGAAAACCTGCAGGAATATCAGCACAAGTATCTGGCCGCCGAGGTGACCGTGGATTCGTTTCTTGCCTCGATCGGGGAGAGCGACGTCCACATTTCCGAGACGGATACGATCGACGAAGGAGTGGTCGCGGACCTCGACAAGATGGTCGAGGGCAGTCCGATCGTGAACGTCGTCAATCTGACGATTTTGACGGCGCTGCGTTCCGGAGCCAGTGATATCCATATCGAGCCGGATCGGGACGGAACGCACATCCGCTATCGGATTGACGGCCGCCTGCGCGAGATGCTCAAGCCTCCGAAGGGTATGCACGCCGCCATCATATCCCGCGTCAAGGTGATCGGACGGATGGATATCGCCGAGAAGCGACTTCCTCAGGAGGGACGCGTACACATAGTGGCGGACGGGCGCGAGATCGACCTGCGTGTTTCCTCCATGCCGACCGTGCTCGGAGAAAAGGTCGTCATGCGGATACTGGACAAGTCCAATCTCAACTTCGAGCTGGAGGCACTCGGAGTTTGCAGTGAAGACCTGGCGGCGATCCATGCCATGGTGCGCAGCCCCTATGGTCTGATGCTGGTGACCGGCCCGACCGGCAGCGGCAAGACCACGACCCTCTATTCGGCGCTGGATCTTCTTCGCAACGAAGGGACAAACATCGTCACGATCGAGGATCCGGTCGAATATCAGTTGCCGCTGATCAATCAGATTCAGGTGAACGAGCGAGTGGGTCTCAGCTTCGCGCGGACACTTCGGTCAGTGCTCCGTCAGGATCCGGACGTCGTGATGGTGGGTGAGATCCGTGACGAGGATACGGCTCGAGTGGCGATCCAGGCTGCACTGACAGGCCATCTGGTCTTGTCAACCCTGCACACAAATGACTGCCCGGGTGGTGTCATGCGGCTGCTGGACATGGGAATCGAGCCGTACCTGTTGTCCGCATCGGTTCTGGGTTTCGTAGCCCAACGACTGGCACGTACGATCTGTCAGTCCTGTAAGACGTCGTACTATCCCACTCCTGAACTTCTAGAGAGTGTGGGTTGGGAGCATCGGACGAGTGAACTGTTCCAGAAGGGGGAAGGTTGTCCCCAATGCAACAACACGGGCTTTCGCGGGCGGACCGGGATCTATGAGGTAATGATCCTTGACTCCGAGTTGAAGCGGCAGATCCACAAGGGAACGTCTGAAACGGAGATCCGCATCTATCTGGCACAGACGGAGTGGCGCACGTTGCGCGAAAAGGCGTTGGATCTCGTCGAGCGTGGAGAATCCACGCTCGAGGAGGTCTCACGGGTCACCCGTTCGGAAGCCCTCGTATCCGGGGATCCGACCGGTGTGGGAGCCGAGACACCGTTATGATACTCACATTCGATGCCATCGATACTGCAGGCCAGTCGAGTACGGATTCGATCGAAGCGGCAGATTCCAGGGAAGCCGTCGATCAGCTCCGTCGCCGCGGTCTGTACGTCACGAGAATCGAGGAGACGGCGGACCAGAAGCGGGCGGGCGTTGCGCGGTCCACTTCCTCCGGAACGGTCCGCCTGCCGCTGAAGACATTAGTGTTGTTCACGCGGCAGATGGCGATGCTGCTTCGGGCAGGAAGCGGGCTCGTGCCGGCCATCATGGCGATCAAGCGGCAGATGAAGAAGCCCGGCCATGCCGCCTTGCTTGGGGACCTGGTCAGCACCTTGGAGGATGGAACTCAGTTGACCGATGCGTTACGCAAGCATGGCCGCACATTCGATCCGGTCTATTGCGCAATCGTCGCCGCCGGTGAGGCAAGCGCGAGCCTCACGGAAATGTTCGAGCGTATAGCCTCGATCGTGAGAAAGCGGCGCGTGGTGAGAAACAAGATCATCGGTTCGCTTGCCTACCCGGCGTTGCTGATCTGCATGTGCAGCTCGATTCTAATGACCTTGCTCTTCTTCGTTCTGCCGCGCTTCAGCGCCATGTTTAAGCAGCTAGGCGTGGAAACACCCATGATGACGCGTGTTCTGTTGGCAACCGGTGACGCGCTTACATCTTATTGGCCAGTCTTGTTGGGACTGGCTGTGGCGATGATTCTCACGATTGTGTGGCTGGCAAAGAGCATCCGGGGAAGGCAGTTGATGAGTGATGTCCAGATTCTCATCCCTGTTCTCGGACGGATTCGCTTGCGGTTGATTCAGGCGCAGATCTTCCGGACCATGGGAACACTGCTCGAGAGCAGCGTGGGTGTGCTGGATACGCTGGAGCTGGCCCGAGGCTCGACACAGAACCGGAGGTTTCAGGACCTATTCGACAGTCTTGATGAGGCCGTGACCTCGGGTCGCCAACTCAGTAGCGTTTTCGAGCATACAAATCTGGTCGAGGCGTATGTCTGTCAGGCAATCCATACGGGGGAGGATAGCGGGAACCTGGGTGGGGCGCTGACATATTGTGCCGATATGCTCGACGAGACGAATGCGGAGTTGATTGACACTGGTATGCGCCTGCTCGAGCCGGTGATCCTGATCGGTATGGGGCTGGTAGTGGGTACCGTCGCAATCTCGCTGTTTCTGCCGCTTTTCGAGATGACGTCCGCAATGCGCTGATTTGAGGGAACCACGGTCATGGTCTCGCTGCTGACTCGCAGAAACAGACGAACGCCGATCGGCATTGATATCGGTGCAGGTGGTGTTCGCGCGATTCAAATGGTCAGATCGAGCGACCGGTATACCGTGGCCACTGTGGCCGCCACTGAGTGGCAGTCGAACGGGGCCGACCGCGACCGGGAGCTTTCCGGACGTATCCGCAGATGCCTCAGGCAGGGTGATTTTTCCGGACGGAACACGACGGCAGGACTCGAGCCGCCCGCCGTCGAGTTCCACGCTCTCGAACTGCCACCGGCTGTGCTTGCGGGTGAGGACGCCAACGCGGTGCAGGTCGTTCGGTGGGAAGTCGGACGGCTGACGACGCAATCATCTGACGCCATCGAGACGAGGCATTGGGTATTGCCCCCGACGAAGATACCGGCCCCGAATGCCATTGGCGTGGTAGCGCGACGTGATGTTATCGAGGCTAGGTTGAAATCGTGCACGAGAGCCGGTCTGGTGTGCATGAGTGTAGACGTGGGCGCCGTCGCTCTGGCCCGGTTCGGTGCCGCCCTACGGACCTGGAGTGGGGAGGAGGTGTGGGGAGTTCTGGATATCGGGTACGGGGAGGCCCGGCTTGTCATGTGTGTCGGCGACATTCCCGTACTCGTTCGCCGAGCGGGTCCTGGAGGTCACACATGGACCGAGTGCATCGCGGAGTCCTTGCAGCTCAGTGCCAAGGCTGCCGAGATCCAGAAGTGCGAGCACGGCATTGCGTTGGTGGGTCGAGGTGTGCGGGTTGCATCGGGGGATGCGCCGCGGAGCGAAGTCTCCGGTATCTTGTTTTCCGCGCTTCGGAGTGAATTGAAGTACCTCGCCTCGGAGGTCAAGCGGTCGTACGAGTATGTGCTGAGTTGTTATCCCGGCAGGCAGGTCAGTGATCTGGTGCTTGTCGGCGGCGGTGCGACGATGCAAGGCCTCCCTGAGTTCATGAGCGACTCCCTCGGCATCGGTGTGCGACGGGCATCGGATTGTCTATCGGATACGGGATGCCGGCTGTTGTACGAGCCCGCGGATGATGTGCATCCGTTGGAGGTTCTGGCTCAGGCTACCGGGCTGGCGATGGGAGTGTGACGGGCGTATGGTCAAGATCAACCTCATCCCCGAAACCATCCAGCGTGCCCAGACGAGGCGGCAGCACTCGATATTCTGGGGGGCGTCGATCCTGGCGTCGGCCGTGATTCTGGCCATACCGCTGACGATCGACAGGGTTCAGCGGGCTGAGGCGGTCGAATTGGCGAAGCAGTGCGCGCAGCTCGATGGAGAGTTGGAAGCGGTTCAAACCAAGGTGGAATCGTTGTCGGCTCGAACGAGCGAGACCCGGCGGAGGTTGGAGCGAGCGATTGCGCTACGTGCGAAGCGTCCGTGGTCGGCGATGTTCACGATGATCGAGGGGCGTATGCCGGATGATTGCTGGCTCGTTTCAGTCGCGACCGATCCACCGGCGCCACGTGGAGGGCGTACTGCGTTCGTCGCGTCACACAGTGGCCCTTCGACATCCGCCGCACCGCCCGGGGAGGGGGGGGCGACGGCTGACGATGAAGTTGTAGTCGTCATCGAGGCGCCTCGGAAGCTGGTCGTTTCGGGGTACGCTCTGGATGCGGCCGACCCCCACGTTTTTGTGAACAGCTTGAAGGGAGCCGGTGTGTTCACAGACGTTGCATTGGAGCAGGTTCGTGGAGAAATGCTGGGTAGGCATCCCTGCTTTCGCTTTGAACTGGTTTGTGAGTGGTAGTCATGCAGCGAAACGGTCCATGGCCATTGCGCATAGTCGACATCCTGTGCGGGTGCGTTGTTGCGGCCTGCGTGTCTACGCTCGTCTGGTATACGTTGATCCGTGAAGATCGGACCGAGGCGGAGATCCAGGACATTACTGGACGGATTCACAGCGTACGGCGGGACACGCGGCGGCTTCGGGCCGAAGGGCAGCGGTATCATGCGATGCTGGCAACGTACCGTGAGGAACTTGCGGAGACCGGTCAGCTTCCCTCTGAAACGCCGCTCGAGGAGTACTTTCAGGCGCTTTCCGCGCTCTCCTCGGATCACGGGTTGCGTGTGATGAAACACCAGCCACTGGCGCCCCGGGAATACACCGGGTTGCGCGAACAGCGCTATTCGTACGAAGTGTCGGGTCCTTTTCCCCAGCTGGTCGCGTTCCTGAAGTCCATCGAGAACACGGACTTCTGGGCCGATGTAAGTTACCTCAAACTGGACGCCGTCAAGGGTCGCCGGTCGGCTGGCGTGGATGAGTCCGAGCATAGGACGGCTTTGTTGACCATCAGCTTGTTCTCGGCGCCACCGCAGGCAGTGCCGAAAGGGGAGGGGACATGATCTCGCGTAGGAGGAAACGCGCGTGCTTCACCGTGATGGTCGTGGCGGGCTTGGCTCTGGCGGTTGATCGCCTGGTCCTGACGGATCCATCGACGGATCCCCAGTCGGCGGTCGCAAGTCCGAAAGACGCCGGCTCTGAGAAAACTGCATCCCTCTCCGCGGCCGAAGGGCCGATGCTATCGATACCGGAGTTGCCATTCCCCAGAGGGCTCGAGCCCACCTACGATGCGAGCCGATCGATTCGAGATTTGTTCGCATTGCCCGACGTCGTTCGGGAGGGGATGGCCAATGCTGGTGCCGATAAGGACGGCCCGAACTCGGCGGGGAATGGACGTCCCGAGCAGGCGAGTCGTGCCACTTTCGTGTCGCAGCACCGGTTGGACGGCGTGATAATTCAGGCACGTCTGAAAATCGCCATTGTGGACGGGGTATGGATGCGGATTGGTCAGTCTTTGGACGGATGTGCCCTGAAAGTTATCGCCGGGAACGAGGTCCGCTTTTCATGTAGTGACGGTGACGCGGCATTGACAGTGAATGCGAACGACTTGCTGTTGCGACGCTAAAGTGCTCGTGTGGTGCCAACGATATCTAACGTACGTGGGGCGGAGTTGGCGACTGTAGCAAGACCCCGGCCCGGTCGGGCAACGATCCCCGAAACCATAAGGTGAGTGACAAACCATGAAGACGAAAACACGAGCGTTCAGTCTGGTCGAGTTGGTCATTGTCGTAGTGATCATTGGTGTGATTGCAGCCATCGCGGTACCCAGGATCAGCCGAGGCGCACGTGGCGCTGGAGAATCCGCGCTACGTGGCAACCTCGCCAGCCTGCGCAATTCCATCGACATGTTCTCCGCGGAGCACAACGGAGCCTGGCCGGGTGCCGACGGCACCGAGGCCACTCTCATCACGCAGTTGACGGAGAAGACGAACGTCTCCGGTACAACATCAGGCGGGAATATCATCTACGGTCCGTATCTCCGCACCGGGTTTCCGGGTGTTCCCGTCGGACCGAACGTTGGTGAGAATGGTGTGATGATGAGCACCGCGGCGGATCTGACCACGGTGGTCGATGAAATTACCGACACTACGATCGGTTGGATCTACAATTACCAGACGGGCGACATCATAGTGAACACCGACGACACGTCCGAGGCCGGCGACGGTTTCGAGACCTACTAGTCGCGCACGCCGTTGGGCGCAGGAGACGCGAGCGATGGTCTACTGTTCCCGGTCCGGTTCCGTTCCGACCCGGAGCCGGCGTAAACGGGTCCGACAATCGAATGGGAAACACGGGCCGCACGCCGGGCATGACCGCTCGCGTGTGGCCCTTTCTTCGTTCCTATTACCGGCACCGCGGAACGGCATGATAATGATATCGTAAACTGCCCGCGGGGGATTCCATGGTTTGCCAGGGTGACCATCTCGCAAAGCGCCGATCACCGGCATTCAGCCTGGTGGAGCTGGTCGTTGTGGTCACCATTATCGGCATCATTGCCGCGATTGCGGTCCCGCGCATGTCGAACGCCACGACCAGCGCGTCCGCCAGTGCTTTGCAGGCCTCCGTCACCAACGTCCGAAAGGCCATCGACTGCTACTATGCGGAGCACAGCTCGTACCCCGGCTATGTACCCGGTACCAACACGCCCAACGGCGATCGGTTCATCGATCAGCTTCTGCTCTACTCCAATCGGAGTGGTGAGACAAGTTCGTCGTACGGTCACCCTTTCATATACGGACCGTACCTGCGCCCGCCGTTTCCGGTGAACCCGACGAATGAGCTGGACACCGTGGAGGTCAAGGCGACTCCCGGAGTCGCCGACCCGGCCGAGGGGTCGGTCGGATGGGTGGCCGTCCTTTCGCACGGCTACTTTGGAATCAGCGCTTCGGATGCAGACCTCGACGACGTGGGTGTCATCGACATCATCAAGAAGGATCTTGTCCGGGGAGCGACCTTGGCAGAGTGACGCGGTCGGGCGTGCCTCCCTTTCATACACTCTGACGCAGTCCACGCTTTGTGTCGATTTCGGTGCCGTCGTGATCCGGGCGAATGGTCCCAACGAGAACGATCAATCATGAAGCCCGCAGGCAGCCAGTTTCGCAGCCATCAGAGCGTCCGGCGGGCGTTCTCCCTGCTCGAGATGGTTGTCGTCGTGGCAGTTATCGGCGTTCTGGCCGGCATCGCCGTGCCGCGTTATGGGAACTTCGTCGCCCTGCAACACATCAAGGCCGCGGCCGCACGAGTCAACATTGATCTGGGACTCACGCAACGACAGGCCAAGTTCTCCAGCAAACAGCACAAGGTGGTGTTCGACACGGCCACCCACAGCTATCGGATCTTCGTCTGGAACACGGGAGGAAGCGTCTGGGAAGGTCTGCCGAGCTTGAGAAGCTCGAACGAGACCTACCTAGTCGAACTTGGGGAGGAGCCCTACGCCGCCACGCTGGTTTCGGCGGACTTCGGCGGCGACAACGAGGTCATCTTCGACGGGTACGGCACACCCGACAGTGACGGCACCGTTATCCTCCAGGTCGGTCTCTACACGCAAACGATCACCTTCGACCCCGACGCGATCACGGTCATTCCGCTGTCTCATCCTGTGGAGCCCGAGATACAATGACAGGAACACGGCGCTCATTTCGACGCGGTTACACACTCGTAGAGCTTACTCTGGCTGTTTCGGTGGCGACTGTGCTGATGGGCGGGCTCGGATCGGCCGTCATCCTCGCCAGTCGTGCCATTCCCGATCCGGACAGCCCGACGCGCGCGACGGCCGATGCCTTCCACGTCGCCGAGCAGATAGCCGGCGAGTTGTTCTGCGCCTTCGTCTTTACGGAGCGGACGTCTACAGCCGTCGAGTTCAGTGTGCACGACCGTGACGGCGATCTGAACCACGAGACGATCCGATACTCGTGGTCAGGAACGCCGGGTGGACCGCTTACACGGCAATACAACGGCGGCACGGCCGTCGAGATCGTGAGCGACGTCCAGGAGTTCACCCTTGCCTACAACGTCTCGACGAAGAGTGAGACATCGACTGAAGAGACCACAACATGGTCGGGTGAACAACTCCTGGCTTACTTCGACGGTTGGGCCGGAATCACACCCACGATGCAGCAGCAGGTGGTCAACTCGGTGTACTGGACCTCCCAGTACTTCGAGGTCACCCCGCCCGAAGGCGCCACGGAACTAAGATTCACCCAGGCCGTGGTGTTCCTGATGCACGGGGGCATAGCGCCGGAGCGCATCGATGTCGGCATTTACCGATCCAAGGGCGACGGTAGTTACGAACCCGACGCCACGGCGATCGGGACACCGGCCACGATTCCAGGTGCAAACCTGACCATGATGGCGACGATGAAAACTGCCACGTTTGCCGATGTCCTTGTCACAGACGCTGCACGAACGGACTACTGCCTTGTGCTCAAGGGCTCGGACACGACGCTGGCCTTCACCCAGCACCTGTACTCGAAGTTCGCGCCGGACGACGGGATGTACTACCGCTGGACGGAGGATGCGGGCTCTAGCTGGGATCCGCCTGCCAACAAGATCAAGCAACAGGACCTTCGCTTCTACGTGTATGGTTCGTTTGCGACGATGGGAACGCAGGAGATCACTGTCGACCGCTACTTCGTGACCGCCACGGGCATTGGCCTCCAGATCGGCACCGATGCGTCCACACGCGTCGAGACCTCCGTACAGGTTCTTAACGCTCCGGAGGTGGCGGGACTATGACCCAGCAACACCATCAGCCTTCCCGTTCACAGTGCCGTCGGTGCGCGTTCAGCCTGGCCGAGATAGCGGTGTCCATGCTCCTGGTATCCGGCCTGCTCGTCGTCTCGCTCAACATGGTCGGCGACGTGACGATCGGCCGGCAGAACATGAACGACCGGAGCGTCGGCCATTTGCTGGCCCAAGACTTGCTGAGCGAAATCCTCCCGCAGAGCTACCAGGACCCGGAAGGGATACCCATGTTCGGCTACGAGTCGGGGGAGGGCACGACGACGCGGGCAGATTTCGATGACGTGGATGACTACAACAGCTGGAGCGCCACGCCGCCCGAATCAAAGGATGGAACGGCCATCCCCGACCGGACAGGATGGCGCCGGATTGTCAAGGTGGAGTATGTTCAGGCCGACGATCTCAACACCTTGGCGATCAGTCACGAAGGCGCCAAGCGAATCACCGTGATAGTGGATCACAACGGGGTCGAGACGGCCTCGCTCGTGGGCGTCCGGACCGCCCCCGCGGGCTGGATTGTCTCCGAGCCGAAACAGGCGGACCTGCCTCCCAAGGACGAGACGCCGGCCGAGGTCGAGTAGGGACGATGGCGTGCGGCGGATGTAGCGCCGTCCCTTGTGGGCGGCGACTCGTGCAACAACGCTGTGACCGGCTTCGTTTGCATTGCGAGCTTGTTTGGAGAACGCAGTGAGTTTCTAGAAGCGTGGGAGGGTGTGACGCTACCGCGGAAGTGGCAAGCCCCAACGGGGCGGCAGAGACTAGCCCAGGGCGTAAGCCCTGGGTCAGTATCTCCAACGTGCCCCGAGCCCCGGAGGGGCGACAGAGCCCTCGCCGCTTACTCTTTCGTCCCTCCCGGGGCTCGGTGCACTGTGACTCTTCCCGGGGGGCGGAGCTCTTAACGCTGTATTACATTGCGATGTCCACGTCACCCACAAGTGGTGACGCTACATGGGAACGAAGAACACGAGTATGATCTGCCATCGAAGAGACAACATCCACGCCACAGAAGGTGTCACTGGCGGCTTGCCCGCCAGTGCCCTTCCATCAAGTGTCATCCTTACAGCCATCTCGCATCGTCGCCGCGGAAGCATCTATGCCGCCGTGCTGGGCTGCTCTCTGGCTGTGACGGTGATCGGACTTTCGGCATTGCTCGCCCTGCGCGTCGAGCGCCGCTTCGTAGAAGGCACGGGGGACTTCTCCCAGGCCCGCTTGTATGCGCACTCCGCGATCGAGGACGGCCTGTTCCGCATCCATAACGACCCCGACTGGCGCAATGCCTACCCCAACGGCGCGTGGAAGTCCGACGCGCCGATCGGTACCGGGACCTACACGCTCATCGGAGAGGACCTTCTCGACAGTGATCTGACCAACTCCTACAGCGACTCCGTCGTGCTGACCGGCATAGGCGTTCAAGGCGACGCCCGCTACAAGCTGCAGGTCAGGCTAGACGCCGACATGGGGGCACTCACGTGTCTGGAGGTCGCCTTCAGTACTGCTGACGACCTTGACTTGAACGACGCGACTGCGAACTGCGATCAGACCATAAGCTCCAACGGCAGTGTCACTGGGGTGGCAACCTGTCAAATCAACGGCAACGCCGAAGCGGTTGGCGTAGTTACCGGGGTAGCCGTCAGCGGAAGCACCACAACTGGGATCACCCCTCGAACCATGCCCGATGTGAACACCGTGTACGATTACTATAAAGACAATGGTACTTATATTGACATCAATACGATTCCCGACAACAGCGGCGTATTTGCCATCGAAGGGGTCGTAATCAGTCCGATGTCGAACCCGTTTGGAACGGGCGTGACCAACCCCGAGGGCATCTACATCATCGACGCGCTGGGCTCCCGGCTCGAAATCAGGGACAGCCGGATCGTGGGTACGTTGGTCATCCTGAACGGAAGCGCAATGTGCTCGTACGTGCAAGGAGCCGTTAACTGGGAGCCCGCGGTCTCCAACTACCCGGCGCTGCTCGTTCAGGGGCCCTTGTGCCTGTACATGGACGGTGGAATCCTTGATGAGAAGGACGCGGGCACCAGTCTCAACCCAGAGAGCACCCCCTACGGCGATCTCGGGAACTGGGACAGCGACACAGACGATACATATCCTTCGATCATGACGGGGCTGGTCTACGCTGAATCGAGGCTCGATGTCGAGTCGAGCCCTGTTGTTGACGGTGTTGTGGTCAGTGGCGGCATCGTGAACCTCACTCCCTTTAGCGTTTTCGACCTTACGTTCGACAAAACATACCTGGACAACCCCCCGCCGGGATTCGGGAGTACACCTGAGATGGTCGTTTCCCCCGGAACCTGGACGCAGGTCGTGGATTGAGGCACCAGAACGAGCGGCGGGCGGCGGGTGGCGGGTGGCCCATGGCTTTAGCCGTGGGGGACTCGAATCGTCGTGTCCACTGCTTCCGAAAAGGTGTACCATCCTTCCGCTGGCAACCCCTCGAGATAGCCTTCACGGCGGGTGCCATGGTCCACGCCTGCGTGGCCATGCTCGGGCTGGGTGCCCTATGGTTTCAGTCGTGGGGGACTCCTGAGTTCCTGAGCGTCTTTGGTCTTGGTGTAGCGTTACCCCTTGTGGGTGACGTTGGGTGCCATGGCCAAGACCCGGCAAAGCCGGGCGCGGCCATGTTCGTCGAAGGCCAATTCAGTGCGTCGGGGAGGTATCCTTAGGCTGCACTGCTGACACAGCGGTGGCACACGCGAGGGTATGGGAACACGAGTGGGCTGGGTGGCCCATGGCTTCAGCCGTGGCGGAGTCGAATCGTTGTGTCCACTGCTTCTGAAAAGGTGTGCCACCCATCCGCGGGCAACCCCTCGAGACATCCTTGGCGTGGCACTGGCAGTCTGTTGAAATGGGGTCTCACTCTCGTGTGGCACCGGCTTCCAGTAGGTGAAAACGCGGGCTGGAAGCCCACGCCACACCTGTCACGGCCTGCTACAGCTGATTCTTGTAGCGCTTGTTGATGGTGTCGCGCAGACGTGCGGCCTCTTCGAAGCGTTCCTGCTCGATGGCGGCACGCAGCGCCTTGCGAGTAACGATGAGGGAGTCCTGTGGAACTTGATCGTTGAGTTCGTGCCCCAGTGCCCGGAGGATTCTGATCTCTTCGCTCTTGGGAGCAAGTTCACCTTGTCCAAACGCCTCGTGATGAGCTTTGACGGCCAGAATTCCACGGTTGACATGTGCCAGCGCGCTGGCCGGTTCGCCCTCCTCGAGCGCCTGGTAAGCCCGCCCCCTGGCCTCCATCATCAGCACGTAAGAACGGAACTCCTCGAGCGCTACGCGGTCTTCCGGCTCGAGTGAGTGGTCCCTGCACAGATCGAATATCCCCAGACTGTGTGAAGTGTCGCGTGCGACGTTCCCGTACTCCTCGAGCACGAAGAACGCAATGAAGCGCCTGTAGATCAGCGACGCTTCCTGGCGCAGTTCCTGGCATTCCTCACGGGTAAGCCCGAATCCCAGCAGTGTGCCGTTGCGATGCTCGTGCCGGGCGAGTTGCTTCTGGTGGTAAGTCAGCAGGCTGTCGCAGCCATGCGGATGCACATCGTCCGGTCGTCCGTCGGCCTCCATTTGCAGGATGCCGAGTTCGACGCGCATCTGTATCCGAACGGATCCGTCAGTCCCCAGGATCTTGCGAACGGAGATCTTCTCCGGTTCGTAAGCCCAATCGCGAAGCGTGGTTTGTAGATCAACGTAGGACATTATCGTACCACCTGTGAAACCTCGGAGTCGGCGTACGCAGCCTGATCTCCCGAATCATCGTAGTCCTTTTCGATTCTACAATTCAACGCACCGGGGGTGAGTGGTGACAAGGCGCGGCACGCCCCGAGACTGATAATCAAGGTACTAGAGGGCCCCGTGGAACATCAGACGGGACTTTCGGAGCCTCTCAGCGTGAGGTCACAGGGGATATAATGTATGTGCCATGCGGACGGGTGATCGAGCCGCGGCTCGTGTCACCAGGAGGCTCCAGGAGCAATGTGGGCGAGAGAGCCGTGTCACCTGGTGTTACCGGACCTCATGTCGATAAATCCGGGTGGGTGGCCCATGGCTTTAGCCGTGGGGGACACGATTCGTCCCACCTAACGGCATACGAAAACGGGAACCGCTCTAATCGCTCGTGCCGCTGCTCAGTTCGGCGAGCCTTGCTTCGGTCATGATGTTAGGACCGATAGCACGGGCTCGCTCATAGCACCGGCGGGCGCTGTCGCGGTCGCCTGCGGCCAGGTGCGCGTCACCCAGGCACATGTAACAGTCCGGTTCCTTCGGGAAGATTTCGGCAGCGAACTGAAGCCACTTGATCGCGTCGGCCGGCTTGCCAGCCCAGATCAGTTCCAGTCCGACGACGTTAACCGGACTCGAACCCGCGTCATAATGGTCGGCTTCGAATTCCCGCAGAAACTCGCATTTCCGGATTGCTTTCTCGAGCCCGGAGTCCGCGATCTTTTCCAGAAGTACGCCCGTCACCGGCTTCTTCGACGGACTGAGGTAGGTGGAAGCGGCAAACGTCGGGGCGAAGAGTGACGCCAGGTGGAGGAACGTAGGACGACTGACAGGGACTTACGTCGGCGGACATGATTCGACAATTGCATTGTATGTGTTCCCGAATGAATATGGGGCAGGTGTGTCCCTGTTGACCATGACTGTCCACGCGGATAGCGTTGGTGCGTACGGAACGATGAACATATCGCCAAGATAGGAGGCCGAGCCATGTGGCAGAAACGTTGGGGTTGTGTCCTGACCAGTTCGTTGCTCGTGACCGCAGTGGTGTTGGCGGGGACGAATCCAAGAGCCTACGGGCAGCGCCGGGCCGAGTCGACTCAGGCCGACCGATCGACTGTAGATCAATCCGCCGCGGCTAAAACGATCGCCGTCCTCGGGTCTTCCGTTGCACGCGGATGGGTAACAAGCTATGAGGCGAAGCAGGATCTGCTCAACGGCTATGCGTTTCGGCTGGAACGCCTCCTGAAGCCGCGCGGCTGGAAGGTCGTCAACATTTCAAACCCGGGTGATGACACGAAGGACGTGTTGGCTCGCATCGAGCGGGACCTGCTCCCGACCGGTGCGAAGATCGTCATCATCGGTCTGTCAATGTCCAACGAGGGGCTCGAGACTGCCAAGAACCCGGACCGTGTGCTCAAGAGCTATGAGCGAGGACTCAAGAAGATCATACAAGTCTGCAGGAAGAACGGCATCACGCCCGTCGTCGGTCTGTGCTACCCGAACGACAACTACGACGCGAAGCACTACGCCGTAATCAAGAAGATGAACGCGCGCATCAACACCTGGGACGTGCCGAGCATCAACTTCCTGGGACCCGCCGACAACGGCACCGGCGGCTGGGTCGAGGGCTACACGTTCGACCTCGATCATCCGGACAATACGGGCCACCATGTGATGTTCCACGCAATCGTTCCGAGCCTGTTTGATGCCATGTTGGCCGGAAAGCCCACGCCCACACCGGTGAAGTCGTCGGCTCACATGACGGTGAAGGGTGAACGCGACGAACCGCCTGTCAGCTTCATTCCCGAAGATGTCATCCTCTCCTTCACGGTGGCCGTCCAGGTGCGCCCCTCGTCCGAAGGATGCCTGATCGCGGTGAAAGGCCCGAATGCGTGGCCGCGAGTCAAAGTCGAACGAGATGGAAAGCTCCGATACGCTTCTTCTGTTGGAAAGACGATCGACTCTCCAGTGCCCGTCACGGACGGGGATTGGCATGATGTGGTCGTCTGCTATCGCCATCTCCGTGGCGAGACCGAGCTTTTCCTGGATGGGGAATCATTGGGCAAGACGGACGAGGTTTTTCTTCCAGTACACTTCACCCTTGGGGGGTACGGCACAGGTGCACGTGGCCCCGAGTCGGCCCGGGCGGACTACCGCGAACTGCTGATCTATCGTTCGCCGCTGAATGAGGACGAAGTCAAGGCTCTGCATGAAGGCAAGTTGCTTCAGGCCAGCCTGGAGGTCTACGCGCCGCTCGACGATGAGCGGGTGGGCACGAACACACCGCTCGTGAATCTGGCGCAGAGCATGTCCAAGGTGGTCGCCTACCCGACCGACACGGACGAACAGATGGCCGGACTGGCTGGGAAGGTCGAGGAAACCCGGAACGCCAAGAGGTACATCGATCCCAACGAGAAGAAGCCGATCGATGTCGATCCTGCGATCTTCGATGCTTACGTGGGCGATTACCGGGTCGATCCCAATTTCACGCTGGTGATTCTGAAGGAGAAGGGACGGTTGCTGCTGTCTCCGAATGGGATGGGCAAGACGCAGCTCTACCCCGAGTCGGAGACCAGGTTCTTCGCCCGGATCATGGGGCCCAAGATCGCCGTCACGTTTGTCAAGGGGCAAGACGGCAAGGTCAGTGAGCTGATCTTCCACCAGGACAGCATGAAGATCCCCGCAAAGCGGGTCCGCTAGCGCCGGCTGACCTCACGACGCCAGCTGTGACGGGGCCGGGGGCATGGCTCTCGTCTCCGTGCGTAGACTCCTTCGAGTAGCCGGCGCAATCATAGAGACATGCTGGGCCCTTCTCGGTTTTGGTGTAGCGTCACCCCTTGTGGGTGACGCAGACTCGCTTCGACCATGCCGGTGTGTTGCCGCGACTTCCCCGGTTTCCACGCCGGTGACCATCCGTGGTCGCCACCCCGTTATCATGCTATCTTGTACAACCCGTGTTCCCCAAGGCCGGACAGTGTTGTCGCACAGAGCTTGTGGAGGGTCTTATCGGTCATGCGCTGCCTCGACTTGCTCACCCGCCCTGGGCAACGTGGCACGTGCTTTCCTGATGGGAGTGCTTGGTGTACGATCGTTTGTGGCGACCGGTGGTACTGTAAACCCCGCGCGCTCGTCCCGGAACACCCACAGGGAGAGCTGATTATGACGTTCCGGATCATTGTCATCGCGTTGGTGGCTCTGGCGGGCCTCCACGCAGCGAGTTGTGCTCCGACCGTGCCGAACGAACTGGACAAGCTGGGAACCGTCCCTGTGACGGTCAAGGAACGGTCCTTCCAACTGTGGATCGCGGACGACCCGTTGGAGCAGGAGCGAGGCCTGATGTTCATCACGTCCGAGCAGATGGCCGATTTACCGGACGGAACCCGGAGAGGCATGCTGTTTGTCTTCGATCATGAAAGCGTCCGTAGCTTCTGGATGAAGAACACGATAATCCCGCTTGACATAGCCTATCTCGACACAGACGGCATAATCGTTGCAACCCACACCATGGCCCCGCTCGATGATCGCCATGGGCAATACTCCTCCAGATTGCCTGCCCGCTACGTTATCGAGGTCAACGCCGGAGTCTGGCAGGAGCTGAACGTCCGTGAGGGCGATCTGATCGAGATTCCAGCTTCCGCGTTAAAGGGCACTCCCTAACCCGTCGAATCTCCGAGTATCGACACCCGGTGGTCCGTCCGTTTGACCCATCCGCCGTCCGTCTGCGCGGATGGCTCGCCGTTATGGGCTAGCTAAGAGGGGGAGAGAACGGGGGCTGGGGGTTCAGCCGGATGGGGGGGATCTGGCCGGGAGCGAAGCCGGGGGGCTGCTATGGGGGGGATGGCACGACACTGAGAGATGAGGCGACGCTGCTGGGGACGGCAGTAGTCGCCTGACGAGGTTCGGTATGCAGGTGTTGCTGGTCAACTCGGCCGAAAAGAACCTCCCTGAAGGGACGACGGACCTGGTTCGTTCCCTCGGATGGGATCTAACCTCGACACCGACCTATCACGATGCGGTAGAGGTGGCCGGTACCGGCTCGTTTGATGCCGTGATCATGACGGCCCCGGACCCTGGCGATGCCCGGGACGGGCGGGACGTGGACTTCGAGGCATTCCTGCGCGTCATGGATGCACAGCGGACCGCCGGTATTATGGTTGGTCGATCTCCATCGACCTCTGCGCCGGGCGCCCAGTCGCTGATCGATACCGTTGATGGAGAGGTAACGCTCCCCGAGCTGCGCGGTCGCCTTGCGATGATCGAGCGGTACCATGCCGTGCTGAAACACCTCGAGCACGAGCTGAACAACATGCAGCGGCTCGGCAAGCGGCTCAACCGGCATTTCCGCGAGGTGGATCAGGAGATGCGACTGGCAGGCCGGCTCCAACGGGACTTCCTGCCCGACCTGCGCAATCCCATCGACAACGTGCAGTTCGCCGCCGTCTATCGACCGGCGTCGTGGGTCTCAGGTGACATGTTCGACGTCTTTAGAATCGACGAGGATCACACGGGATTCTACCTCGCCGACGCCGTCGGACACGGTATGGCGGCCGGTCTTCTGACAATGTTCATCAAACGGGCGATTGTGACCAAGCATGTAGAGGGCAGCGGATATGAGGTTCTCAGCCCATCGGATGTAATCGCCGGTTTGAACAACGCGCTGACGGAGCAGTCGCTCCCGAACTGCCAGTTCGTGACGGCGTGCTACGGCCTGCTCAATCACAGAACCCTCAAGCTCCGGTACGCCAGAGGAGGACACCCATATCCCATCCTCATCACTCGGGATGGGATAATCAGCGACCTGAAGACACCCGGCGGCCTCTTGGGAATCTTCAAGAGTGAGGAGTTTCCGGTCTTCGAGATGCAACTGCATGTTGGCGACAAGGTGCTTCTCTACACCGACGGTATCGAGTTGGTGTTCCAGAATGCAGACTCCGAATCACTCGACGTGAAAGCATACCACCGAGCACTGAAATCGCTGGCATCGCAGCCGATTCGGGGCATGATGACGCAGATCGAGTCGCAGCTCGATCGGGAAATCGGCTCACTCGATCCCCGCGACGACATCACCATCATCGGCATGGAAATCATCTGAAAGCACCGTCGGGTGACACAGCTCTGGCAGCAGTTCAAACCGCCACAGTCAATGTAGCGGCCGACCCCCGTGTCGGCCGGGGGAAGGGTGCCGCATGGCTTCAGCCGTGGGGGAGTCGAATTCCCTTTTCCGAATGCGCTCCGAGCCCAACCCTTCGTGCGACGTAGGCTGTGTTGCGTTCTTTCTCTGTCGGTCCCCCTCATGAGTCGTGAAACGGTGACTATGCGAATTGCGAAATTGCCCTGGACGCTTGGGCCGTTCGTAGCCTTTCGGGCTCGGGCGAAATGGAAATATCGGTCAAGGGCGTAGGGCAACAGGTCGAATCTGCCGATGTAACTGTCTGAGATTATGAGGAATCGCTGTGCGCCGCGACACAGGCCGTCTGCGGCGAACGCAAGTGGACCGAGATTTGAGGAGAGTTCCGATGACGACTCGATATCGCAGAGCCGATCGACTTCTTGCCGTTACCATCGTGGGACTGATCATCATCGCAGGATGCGGCACGAGACCGCCCAGCGACAACGAAGACGACGGCACGTGCGATCTTGCCGAGCCGGCCTGCGCCGATGGACTCGTCTGTGAAGCTGTTGCCGGCAGCGAGGAGGGGCTGTGTGTGGCGCCTCTGATCATTCGTGGCATCGTCGTGAACATTGCGGACGATACGCCGATCGAAGGTGCGCTGGTGCAAGCGGTGGACGTGAACGGGGCCGCAGTCGGCACGTCGGGCCAGACCGATTCGGCCGGCGCCTACCAGATCACGGTGCCGGCGATTCGTGATGAAAACGGCGATCCCATCGACAGCTCCTACACGCTGCGCGCCCAAGCGGCCGGCGTCCAGGCGTTTCCGACTGCCATCCGTCCGGCCCTGCCTCTTGACGCCGAAACGGCTACCATCGGGACTGTCCAGATCGAAGGCGAATCCGATACTACCGAACTCGTGATCGAGAACACGCTGACAACGATCAAGCTGATCGACTTACCAGGCGACACGTCGCAGTTGGGCTCGATATCCGGGACTATTCAGGCGGAGCTGAACGCAGGCCTGCTGGTTGTGGCGGAAGGGGTCGGCGAGGCGCTAATCGGTTTCAGCAACAGCGAGGGGCTTTACACGATCTTCAACGTGCCGGCCGGGACCTATTTGGTGCAAGGTTACGCAGCCGGTGTACAGCTCGACCCGGCCACGATCACGCTCGAGGCTATGGAAATGAAGACTGGTGTGGACCTGGTTGCGGCCGACCGAACTTTGAACAGTATTACCGGCAGCGTGCAGCTCGTAAACGCTCCCGGCGGTTTGCTCACGAGCGTCGTCCTAGCCGTCGAGAGTACCTTCGTGGAGACGACCGCTCGTGGCGAGGTGCCGCCCGGGCTGCGCGTCGGTGGTATCGATGGCGCCTTCACAATCGAAAACGTCCCCGACGGCGACTACGTGTTGCTGGCGGCCTTCGAGAACGACGACCTGGTACGCGACCCGGACCAGTCGATCAGCGGCACGCAGATCGTCCACCTCACCGTACCTGACCCGGAACTGGGCAACGACTTGACCTTCTCTGACGGCTTCAAGATCACCGAGGCCTTGGCCATCATCGGTCCCGGCGCCGATGGACCGGAGGAGCTCTTTACCGTGACGCCCACGCTGGAATGGGCGGACGACTCGAGCGAGGATGGCTATGAGATCAGTGTGTTCGACGCCTTCGGCAACCAGGTGTGGAGCACGGAACTGGGGTCCGTGTCCGGTTTGGAGACGATCACGCTGACCTACGCTGGACCGCCTTTGGAAATCGGGATGTTCTATCAGTTCAAGGCAACATCGTTCCGCGAGCGGAACGCCCCGCGGACTGCCATCAGCACGACCGAAGGCCTTCGCGGTGTGTTTTACTACCTCGGAAACGAGACGCCGGTGCCGTAGCACGCTTCCGTGGGTGTCATAATTGCATCAGCCGTGTGGCGGGTACCCCATCGGCGGGTGCCCCATCGCTTTAGCAGTGGGGGAGCCGAATCGCCCTCTCCGATCCCGCTGTGTGCCACTACTGTGTCACCAGTGGAGTAGGGTGCGTCCCAG
>JAUXGE010000041.1 GCA_030622435.1 Planctomycetota bacterium | reverse complement strand
GCGCGACGCATCATTTTCATCGCAAGCACGACGTCCTGCTGCTCTACTCGCCCGGCGCTGAAGCACGGACGTACACGTTTGACGGTCAGGCCGTCGCCATCCCGCGCAACCGATGCGAGGCTTGCGGCACGACGCTGTCGAAATGGAACAATCTGAAGAGGGAGGTCGATGCGGACGGCCGGGTATATAGGACGATTCGCAGCGCCGGCAAGGTCTACCGCTATTACGATGACGATCCGGTCACACCCAGCGATGTATGGCACCTGAGCCATCTCCAACAGAAGGACCCGGAGCGGGTGGGTTTCCCGACGCAAAAACCGCTCGCCCTGCTCGACCGCATCATCAAAGCCGGCAGCCGACCCGGCGACATCGTTTTGGATTCCTTCTGCGGCAGCGGCACTACCCTCGTAGCAGCCCAGCGGCTGGACCGACGATGGATCGGCATAGACAGCTCACCTGTAGCCTGCCGTCTCGCCGCCGACCGCCTGCGAGACGTATGCGTCCTCAGCGAAGGCGAGGAACCTCGTCAGACCGGCGGTGGTTTCGTCGTTCGTGGCCTGCCGTAGTCGGTGTGTCGATCAACGGCAACAGTCATGCGTATGCCCATCCTTCGCAATCCGCACATATGAGACAGCACCCGACATTCGAGGCGAGGGCGGGGGAACGATCCTGGATAGCAGGTTGTTGAAAATCGTGGAACGGGTTTCCAACCGGTGCTTCAGCTTGGATCCAGGGCACCCACGCGGTAGGATGCCCGATTGAGGTTCGAGGAATGTGAAACTTCGGATCAAGGAGTCGTAATAAAGACTCTTCCCGGTGGAGACCTGGAACGATTCCCGTTTTCGTATGCCTAGGTGGGACGATTCGTGTCCCCCACAGCTAAAGCCATGGGCCACCCACCCACATCATCGACCTCGGAAACTGAAGGCGAAAGGCCATGCAAAGTAGAATGTCCCCTTTTATGCGAGGTGCCATCAGGAAATCAGTGTGTAATTCCCCTACCCGTCTCGCCGCGATCCTCTGCACATTGGCGTTGCTCCTGGCTGCTTCCGCACTCGTGGCGAACCAGAACCAGGTCCCGAAGGAGGGTGAGCTGACCGCTGCGGACGCCCGCGCGGCGATCAGCACAACGTATGAAGCATGGGGACGCGCCCGGGTGGAGCTCGACAAGGAGGCGATGGATTCGATGCTGGCTCCCGATTTCTACGTGTCACTCTATGGGCGGAAGCTCTCCAGGGAGAAGTTCCTCAGTGACATATCTCAGGAGCGGCCGGGCTCCAGCCTCACCCGCTTCCGGACCAAGCGATCAACATCACGGACGTGACGTACTGTCTCGGCGCGTTCCTGGGTGAAACCTACCCGCCGCCCGGGTTCCCGCCGCCGAGCTTACCTCCGTCATGCGGTCCGTAGGACTCGAGCCCGAGTGATCTGACACACATGAGGTGGGCGCCGCGGCGCCCACCCCTTTCTGTTCCTCCCACCACCACTCCTTCGGCCGTATTGTCCAATAACCCTATCGCGCCGCCACGAGGGCATGCGTGATACACCGACGCACTCTCTGGCAGCAAGAACCCGTTCGCATGGAACGGAGCTTGCCGTGTTGCACTACTGCAGCCTCCGGACGCCCCGAGCACGGGCAAGGACCGCCCCCAGACAGTCTTTGTTACTTGGAGACACCGGCGTAGGCGGCCCTTGCCCATGCCACCCTCGACGGATTCGCCACCCAATCTGGGATGCACACATGTGAAGGTTTCCTCAGCGCAGCGGCTGGCCCCGGTCCGCGCCAGGCAGTATCCTCTTGAGTAATCAGACCCGACACGCGGACGCCTCGATTGTGAGGCCGGGCAAACACAGGCGTGCGGGGGGACGAACAGAATAGTTTGGTGGAGGTTGCAGGAAATGCCTGGACGAACGGTCGTGTTGATGGTGGCTATCGTTATGGCTCCGTGCGTGGCTTGTGCTCAGATCGAGCCAACCTGGACACAGCTCTCTTTGTCGACCTGCCGCGTCGATGAGTTTCTGGCCAGCCGGCCGGACAGCGACGGCCGCGGGGTCGTTATCGCAATCCTGGACACCGGCGTGGACCCCTCCATCCCCGGCCTGACTCGCACGCCCGACGGCGAGGTCAAGGTTATCGATGTCCAGGACTGCACGGGCCAGGGGGACATCGAGCTGCACCGCGTACGCCTCGACGAAAAAACCGGCCAGCTTGTCCACCATGACAAGGACGGATCGCCGATCCACTACGACCTGCCCGCGTCACTGCCCGTAAGAACCGGCGAACAACGCCGCTACTGGTTCGGCTTCCTCGACGAAGGCAAGTTCGTCAACTCCGACTTAGCCGATCTCAACGACAATGGTACGAAGGAGGATAAGTTCCCCATCTGTGTCACCGCATTGGACGGCGACGGCGACGACCAGGCCGTCTGCTACGTGGATACCTACTTGAACCGGAGCTTCGCCCACGAGAAGCCCCTCCGCAACTACAAGCTCAACTATGACACGTTCACGCTGTTTCGCGAGAAGCCCGAGAAGCAGATCATCCCTGTCGCGTTCGCCATCAACATCTTCCTTCGTCAATCCAAGGTCGTGGTCCACTACGACGACGGTGCGCACGGCACGCACGTGGCCGGCATCGCCGCCGGCTACCGAATCAACGACCAGGACGGCTTCATGGGCGTGGCCCCCGGTGCTAAGGTCATCAGCCTGAAGATCGGGCAAAACGCCGTCGGCGGCATCAGCACGACCGAGGCATTCAAGAAAGCGATCGATTACGCAGCCAATTTCGCCCGTGAGCGCGGCATGCCGGTCGTCTGTAACCTTTCCTTCGGCGTCGAATCCGTCATCGAGGGGAACTCCGACATCGACAAGCTGCTCGACAAGGCCCTGCGCCAGAATCCCCATATGGTCTTCTGCAGTTCGGCGGGCAACGAGGGTCCAGGGCTGTCCTCCGTCGGCACCCCGGCCGCCAGCAACGAAGTCATCAGCGTGGCCGCCCTGCTTGCCGCCGATTCCGGTCGGGACGTCATGGGCTTCACCATGGACCATCCGGTGCTCACCGTGTTCAGTTCCTGCGGCGGCGAAATCGACAAGCCCGATTTTGCCACCCCGGGCTGGTCCACGTCCACCGTGCCGCGTCACGTCAAACGTGGTGATTACTGGGCAGGGACGAGCATGGCCTCGCCGTATGGCGCAGGTCTGTGTGCCGTGCTGATCAGCGACGCTATGGCTCGCCACCCGGGTGTTCCGATCCGAGCGTGGGACGTCCGCCGCGCGCTGACCCTGTCCGCCCGGCCGGTGCCCGGCACCAACCCGCTCACAGTGGGCTACGGCATGCCCGACCTGCCCGCCGCGGCCGAACTGCTCGACCGGCTCGTCACCGCGTCCAAAGACGATCCGGTCATCGGTTACGACATCTCGACCCCCTGCCCTCACGGTCACAAGGGGCAAGCCCGTGCCGCCTACTGGCGAAGCGTCTACCACCCCACCGACGAGCGCCAGCGCTTCACCATCAAGCCCGTGTTCGCGCCGGGCACCGATGCTACCGCGCGCACATCGTTCACCCGCAAGTTCCAGTTGCGATCCACCGAGCCCTGGTGCCGGATCCCGCAGCAGGAGATATATCTGCGGAGCGAGCAGTCGGCCAGCGTCTATGTGGAGTACGATGGCGAGCAGCTCACCGAGCCCGGGCTGTACGTCGGGGCGGTCGAAGCCCTCTCGGACGGGATCCAGGCATTCCGGTTGCTGAACACGATCATAGTGCCATACCGTGTCACTTCCAAGGATGATTACTCGCTGTCGTTCAAGGACCAGTTCGTTGCGGGCTGGGTGCCCCAGCGCTACTTCGTCGCCGTCCCGGCCGGTGCGTCAGCCATGATGCTGAACCTGTCGGCTCCCGAAGGGCAGGATTCCAAAGCCAGCATCGAACGGATCTACGACCCCAACGGCCGTCGTCTCCGCATCAGGGCAAACAAGCTGGATACCGCCGAAGGAAAGCGGGAGGTGCAATGGAACGTCACCGATAAGCTCATCCCCGGCGTCTGGGAGATTCCGATCGTCGCCGACCGTCCGGACAGAGAATGGCCTTTCGATCTGGAGATTCGCTTTGTCGGGCTCCACGCCGAACCGGCGCGGGTCACCGAGTGGTCAGGCTCTCCACCGAAGGGCGAGCTAACCGTTACCAATGTTTTTGACAGGCCGATGCCCACAACAGCCGAGGGACGGTTCGAAGGCTTCCGCAAGCAGAAAGAGGATAAGTTCAAAGGGCTTAAGGATGAGTTGAGTCATACCCTGACCCTCGACTCCCGATTCGACCGGGTCCGGATCGACCTCGAGATGTCTCCGGAGGCCTATGCCACCACGACCGACATCGGCGTATACGTCGATGTCGGCGACAAGCAGATCTACTCCTCGGCATTCAGCAACCGGACCTTCCAGGCTACGGTTCGCGTGCCGGACGTCGGTGAATCGACCAAAGTCAAGCTGACTGTCCGCGGCGGATTCGCCGTGGCCGATGACAAGCGGGAAACGCCCATTACCTTCCGGTACGATCAGTTGCTGGCCGAACCGGTGCCGATTCGTGTCACGCGCGGCGATTCTTCCACCGTCAACTTCACCCCCGGCGTGCCGATCAAGCTCGACTTCGCCCTTGAGAGCGCCCCGCCCGAGACGCCCAAGGACCTTTGCCCGGTGGGCACGTTTCTCTTCCGAGAGCGCGTCAGCAAAGAGGTTGCCCTGAATGTGCCCATGAAAATCGAGGAGTAGGGCTGCGCAAATCGATAACCCAGTGCGCCTCGCCGGCCAACACCAGAGGGCAGTCTCGGCCGGCTCAGTCCGTTTTGGGGAAGGAATCGCCTCCTGTATCAGTACCTCCCCACTTATGCAGCAAGCACTGCGTCGCGAATCTCAGGCATGTCGGTGCTGTGCGGAATAGCCTGCCACGCCGTCGTCGTCATCGTCCTGCTCCAGCGTGGCCTGTCGCCGCATGCGGTATGGCCGACCCCAGGTTGTCATAATCGATTACCGCAAAGGAATCCGCCGTCCACGTGCGTCGCCGCGGCATCCAGCCAGCGGCCGATCCTGAGCATGTCTCGTTTGCTTCCCTGCCACGCATTCCTTACGGCCAGGATGTCGTGCTTCGCAAGTGCGCATTCGGCGCGGGCGAATGTGTGATTCAGCAAAGTGCGTGAGTAGGCGACATGTTGCTCGACGTTGTTTGCAAGACGCTCCAGATCCATGACAGCATCCATGAGCGTTTCCTTCGCTTGAACGTCCGTCTCACGCCTACCGCCAAACAGTATCACGGCTGCCGCCTTCCGAATCTCCGATGCGGCGTCTTGGTAGCGTTCCGCGACAATAGCTTGCCGCGATTCGTGTAGGTGACGCCCCGTAATGTCAGGAACGATCTCCCAAACATCCTCGTCGATGAACACCCAGCCGTCGGGCGCCTTTGGGGGCTCGGGAGGGTTCATCTTCTCTTCAGCCAGAACGGCCGGGCAGATCAGGGCAGCAACAAGTATGGCACATGAACACGTTACGAAGTTGTCTCTGCGCTTTATCATTGTCTCCTTCTCCTGTAGCTTGGTTGGCCAGCGTGCCGGCTTGCTTGGTCAACGCGCAGGCCAACCGACTGAACCTCGGTTAGTCCTTCACCTGTAAGAACACGAATCGCCGCATCGACTCATGCTGTACGATCAAGCGAATACCCTTACTTAGATCGTATTGACCTGCGACGTGCCAAAACTCCCTGGCCGTCTGAACTTCTTGTCCTTGAACGCTTACAATCAGGTCCTCGACGGCAATACCCGCGCGGGCCGCCGGGCCGATCGGCTCGACGGCCGTTACGAGCGCGCCCACCTTGCCCTGGTAGCCGAGATCACGTTGAGCGGGCTCCCCATCTCGTGTGCCAAGCCCGACGCAAGTCGGCCCACGGTCTTCAGGCGATCCGCATGCCTGAGCTGTTCAAGCGTTGCGATGCGAGCCTCAGTCTCCCTCCTCACGTCAGCCCGAGCTTCGCTAAGGTCTTTACACATCTCGTTAATCGCGGACGCAAGTCTGGATAGCTCGTCATGGCTGTGCAGCGCCAACGGTGCCGACAGGTCGCCCAACCCGACGCGGTGCACCTTGTCGACGAGCTTCCCCAGCGGACGTCCGACGACGAAGACACCAAACAATAGGACACCGGCGGCGCTGAAAATGACCATGACAATCGTATGGATGGCGACATGGACAACCGTCGCGCGTGTGTAGTTGTCGAGGTCGGCCAGCGACTCGCTGAACTCGAGTGCGCAGGGGGTGCTCGATTTGACATTCAAGGGGGCATACGTGTAGAGATGCCCCTCTCCGGAGGATGCCCGCACTTCCAAGGAGACGAACTCTCCCAATTCGAGAGGGCCCAGGGACGCCAGTGGAACGGTCGGATGAGGCCCTGGCTCGACCGACTTGGTGAGCCACACCAAACGAACACGGATAGCATGATCCGCGCCGCCTACGCGCTGCACGAAGGTTTGCGCGCGCTCTTGCCCGCTGTGCCTCCATGCCTCCACGACTACTTCTGTGGTGGCACGTGCGAGCTGCGCAACATCGCGCCGCATGGGCAGGCGTTACGTCGAAAGTGTGTCATGGGGTGAGTTTGTTTGCTTCGCGACGCCAACACGACTGCCGTTCCGGCGGTGAGCACGTGGGGGCTCGTTGCCATGGCCTTGCTGGCACTAACGGCCGGATCTGCGGTTCTACGACGACAACACGGCCCGCTCCAGCGCAGGACTGCCCACGCGTGCGACCATTCGGAATTCCTCCTGTTCTAATAGCGATTGGTGGTGAGAGAGCCTGTCGGTCTCGGGCTGACCGATTGTTCCCTTCGGTGACTGAACACACCCTTGCCGTTCTTCGGTCATATTAATATCTCTCAACTAACGAACTTGTCCCCCCGTCCATCTGCTACAAACAGCGGAGGAACGCTACGAGATCCTGCTTCTCCTGCTTCGTGAGTTCGACACCGGTGATCAGGTTGAAGAACTCAACGGTGTCTTCCAGGGTCAACAACCGTCGGTCGTGCAGATACGGCGGCGAGTCCTTGATACCGCGCAACGGGAACGTCTTGATCGGGCCGTCGCCAACAGCCATCCGGCCGTTGATCATCTGCGGCTTGAAGAACCGCTCGGTCCGCAGATTGTGCATCAGGTTGTCTGTGTAGTACGGCGCGGGATGGCACTCCGCACAGCGGCTCTTGTCGAAGAACACCTCCTGTCCCCGCAACTCCGACTCGGTGACTTTGCTCGGGTCAAGTTTGCCAAAAATGTCAAGCTTCGGCGCCGGCGGGAAGTCGAACAGCTCCTGCATCTCGGCCATGAAGTGAACCTGGCTCCCGCGCTCGAGGATATTCGCGCCCTTCTTGGTAGCGATTACCGGGTCGCCGTCGAAGTAGGCTGCGCGCTGTTCAAACTCAGTGAAGTCCTCGATGCTCTTGATCGCCCGTTGAGAGCCGAACAGCCGTTGGATGTTAACCCCGCGCAGCGGCGGTGTATCCAAACCGTGCCGAAACTCCTGCGGCCTGATGTCGCCGACAAGGTGTGTGGTCGCGTTCGTGTGTCCGTTCACGTGGCAGTCGAAACAAGTCACCCCCCTATGCGGCCTGGCTGACCGGCGGTCCTCCGTCTGGTTGAACTGCTGTTGTGGAAACGGGGTCACCAACAGTCGCAGCCCCTCTATCTGCTTGGGGTTGAGAATGCCGTTGAACAGCTCGTAGTAGTTGTCGATGGTTACGACTTTGCCCTGGGATACGTCCCCGAGGTCGGGCCGAGTCGTCAAGTAGAGCGGCGGCGGGTACTCGGGCAGGAAGTGTTCCGGCAGGTCGTAGTCAAGGTCAAAACGAGTCAGATCCCGCCCCTCCTGTCGGTTGATCTCGTCGATATGGTGCTGGGGAAAGACCATTCCGCCTTCCGGGTGGTTTGGGTGCGGAAGGGGAAGGAACCCCTTAGGAAACAGACCCTTCTCTCGGATTTGCAGTGGGGTCATCTCCACCAGACTTTCCCAAGTTGTGCCAGACGGAAGTGTAACACGAATACCTTCCTGAACCGCTTTGCCTCGCGACATGGTGACGCCGCGCGCCGGACGGTCGCTCATGTCATACCGTTCGTCCAGCAGATCCATCTGCTTCTTCATCACGGCCGGCTTGGCGGCCTTCATGCGCGCCATCGTCGTAGCGAAATCCTCCTTGACGACGACGGGAGCGTAGCTCGATGGGTTCTCAGCCAGGGCCTGCATAACCGGCAATCCAACACCCGCCAGCAAGACAGCTATAACAGTCGCCGCAACCAGTACACCGAAGTAATCTTTTCGCGTTTTGTCTCTCATGGTTCTCGTCTCCTATTCTTTCGATAACCGTGTCCCAGTCTTCTTCGTCTTGGAAGCCTTGCGTTTCGCTCCCTTTGTACGTTCCTTGCGGCCCCCTTTCTTCAGCTTTCGCACGCAGTCGGGCAGGTCCCGCGACAATGGATGTGGAACTCACTGATCTCGTAACCCGCTGTGTCAATGGCGGGTAACCTGAGGGCATTCAGTCTATCGTCATCGAGGTCGAGGATCCTATCACAGTGCAAACACACGAGGTGAGGGTGTTGACGGATCTTTGGGTCGAGACGAGCCGTAGTGCCTGGATGGCAAACCCGATTGATGCCCCCTACGCGGACCAGCGCGCCAAGCATGCGATACACGGTTGTCCGCGACACGCCTGGCAATTGACCCTGGACGGCCTCGTTTACTTGTTCGGCGGTGGGATGATCCTCACGCGCGAGGACGGCCTCCAGAATGGTCCGCCGCTGTGCGGTTAGCTGGAGGGCCTGCCGGTCGCAAGGGTCCTCGAACTCCTCAAGCCGTTCTCGCTTGGATGCCGAATGCATCTTCACAGCTTTCAGTAATCCGTGTCATTCGGTCAATCTTGGCTACCACACCAACGCTGATCCCTGCGTATCTCGTGTTTCTTTCCCCCGGTCCAACGTAATATGAGCCTGCTTAATACCCCCCCAGCCCGGCTGCGCCAACCACCACACCAGCTAATCCGCGTGCATGCAACTTCCCGCTGACCGCCTGCGGTACAGTGCCGAGCACCCAGCGACAGCCAGAGGGCAATTTGTCAAGGACTACCTCAGCCTCGCCCGAATTCGCCAGCGGCACCGTTGTCGATCACGCCGTTTCATTTTCCGGCTAACCCGAGCATCAAAAGAAGGCGGTTTTAACCGTTGCAGTCGCCCGGAACTCGAATACGCACTGATCATCCGACCGCAGTGCCTCGTACGAATGGCGACCGGCGATCGCGTCCCCCTGTCCGCCGAACTCGGGGTGCTTACCGCGACAGGAGGTCACCCTGACTCCGGCCTTCTGACCCTATGACTTCAGATGTGCTAAGCAGTGTGCCCGTTTCCCAGCACAAAGCATCTGACACCCACCACGACCACTCTGACAAATGGCCCTTATCAAATCTCGCAGGATCTTGCTTTTGTCTTCCCTTCTCGCCGTTGACCGCGTGCGTCCCCGCAGCGTTACGCCACACACCGCGAGAGCCCCGCTTTGGTGCTATCCGGGCGGAACCGCCGTCACCCGCCCTCCCGGCTTCGGCTGACCGTCAAGGCGGAACGAATCTGTAGCATTTGCGGGCATTCCATGCGCCGAATGGAGACGGACAACGCTTTAGACATATTTTACCGATTTAATTGACAATAAGAGTCATTAGCAGTATAATTAGAAGGGCAGAGTGGAGATTCACGATGCGCCGAGCGATTCAATCCAGCCCCCACCCGTGCGAGATCAAGTGTCTGGTGACACGACAGAGCCCGGTGGGATGTACACAGACGCCCGGTAAGGTGGAGTGCCGGATGGAGGGCGTCCGACCGGATTCAATGGCTGCTCGAGTCACTAAGTGCCCGACGGACAGGTGGCCTGTTGCGTGGCAGTGGGTCAGAGAATCAGCAAGGCCCCGGGCCACGCAACGTGGGCTTGGCGTTGACGCAGGACCGAATAGCGAGAGGAGTACAGGATGATCGCGAACACCTGTGAACCTGAGGCAGTGGATCGGCAACAACCCTATGCGCTCGACTTGAGGGAGCGCACATTCAAGATTTCTCACCTTCAGATTCTCGACGAGCAATGCAACCTGGACGCTGAGCGTGAGCCGGACCTGAGTACCGAAGATCTCATCAGGCTTTACCGGTCGATGGTCCTGGCCCGCGCGGTAGACGATCGGATGCTCAAGCTGCAGCGCCAGGGCCGAATCGGCACCTTCCCTCTGTGCACGGGTCAGGAAGCGGCTTCTTGCGGACCGGCCTTGGCCATGACGCCCAAGGACTGGTTCGTGGGTTCTTTCCGTGAGCTGGCAGGGCGCCTGTTGCGCGGCGAACCGATCGAGAACGGCTTCCTCCTTTTCAACGGCTACGAAGAAGGGAATGTTTTTCAGGGCGGCGAACGGACGCTGCCCGTATCCATCATTATCGCGGCCCAGGCCCTGCATGCCGTGGGGATTGCCTATGCCATGAAGATTCGCGGCGAGACGGACTCCGCGGTGGTGTGCTTCCTTGGGGATGGAGCCACCTCTCAGGGTGACTTCCATGAAGCGATGAACTTCGCCTCCGTGTGGCAGGTTCCCGTGGTTTTCGTGTGTGCGAATAACCACTGGGCAATCTCGTTACCGCGAGAGAAACAGACGCACTCGCAGACTCTGGCGCAAAAGGCGATTGCCTACGACATGCCCGGGATCCAGGTGGACGGCAACGACGCGTTGGCCACGTACCAGGCGACGAAAGACGCCCTCGACCGGGCGCGGGCCGGCGGAGGCCCGACGTTCATCGAAGCGGTCACTTATCGTCTGATGATGCACACGACCTCCGACGATCCGAGCAGGTATCAGCTACCCGAGCAGTTGCAAGCGTGGCAAGCACGCGACCCGTTGATCCGCTTCAAGGGCTACCTGGAGGCCAAGGGCATATGGAACGACGAGCAGGAAGCCGGTTTGGAGGCTGAAGTCAGGCAACAAATCGACGATGCAGTGAAAGCCTTCGAGGCCAGGAATGATTTCAAACCCGACGCCCCCTTCGACCACGTGTTCGGGACCAAGGTCCCGAGGATCGAGGAGCAGCGTACCGAGTTTCTCGATCATTTGCGGGAGGAGTCTACTGATGCGCAATAAGCTCAATATGGTTCAGGCAATCAACCTGGCGCTCGACCAGGAGATGGGCAACGACGATAGCGTCGTGGCTATAGGGCAGGATATAGGGGTTAACGGTGGCGTGTTCCGCGTCACTGAGGGGCTGTTCGAGAAGTACGGCGAATCGCGGGTTATCGACACGCCCTTGGCCGAGTCGGCCATTCTGGGGACGTCGATAGGCATGGCGGTCGCGGGCCTCAAGCCTGTGGCCGAGATGCAGTTCTCCGGGTTCTCCTACCTGATGTTCGGGCAGCTCGAAGGCCACGCGGCGCGCCTGCGCTCGCGAACGCAGGGCGCGATCAGCGTGCCCCTTGTGGTCCGCATGCCTTATGGGGGGGGCGTGCGGGCTCTGGAACATCACTCGGAAAGCCGGGAGGCAATGTACGGACACGTGCCGGGCGTGAAGGTGGTCATCCCTTCGACTCCAAGCAACGCTCGCGCCCTGCTGGTTTCAGCCATTCGTGATCCCGATCCGGTCATTTTCATGGAGCCCAAACGCTCGTACCGGGCGTTTCGGGAGGAGGTCAGCGAGGAAGAGCATGTTATGGAGATCGGGAAGGCGCAGGTCTTGCAAGAAGGAACCGACCTGACGGTCGTTTCTTGGGGGGCCATGATGCGCCCGACTCTCCAAGCGGTCGAAGAGGTGCAAGACCAACGCGGTGTCAGCATCGAATTGATAGACCTGCTCACCATCTCGCCGATGGACGGCGACACTATCTCCGGCTCGGTGGAGAAGACCGGCCGGTGCGTTGTGGTCCAGGAAGCTCCGAAGTCCTTTGGCCCGTCATCAGAGATCATTGCGACGATCAACGACAATGCCTTGATGTATCTGGAAGCGCCCGTGCGGAGGGTGTCCGGTTACGACGTGGCGACGCCTTACTTCGGCCGGGAACCTGCGTACCTCCCAACGAACGGTCGGATCCGCAGGGCCATCGAGGAAACCCTCGACTTCTAGGAGAAAACCATGTACGAGTTCAAACTGCCCGATCTCGGCGAAGGGGTGCACGAAGGCGAGATTCTCGAGTGGCATGTCGAGGATGGTGCTGCGATCCAAGAGGATGAACCGCTTGTCGACATAGAGACCGATAAGGCGGCAATAACTATTCCCTCACCGCGCGGTGGCACTATAGTCTCACGGAGGGGTGAGGTCGGTGACACCGTGCTGGTGGGGGATGTTATAGTCGTTATCGACGAAGGCACGGAGTCGAGTATGGTGACGGCGAGTGTAGCTCAAGAGCCGGAGGCGTTGGGGGTAGAGCCCTCGTCCGGCAGTCGAACCGTAGTCCGAGGCACCAAGTCGAACGGCGACGGGAGGTCGCTGGTCGCAGCCGCCCCCGCCGCATCGTGGGGACGTGTCGTAGCTGCCCCGGCTACCCGCCGCCTGGCGCGAGAGATGAGCATTGACATCCAGAGTATTCCTCCGACAGGACCGGGGGGGCGGGTGACCCCTGAAGACGTAAAACGCTTTGCCGATCAACCGGATGCCCCATCCGAGATCGCCGCGACGCCACCACCTGAAGAGTCGCAAGAGGCAGTGGAGTTCGAACGGACCACTCCCGCAACCCACGCGATTCCGTTCCTCGACCTGGAGCCCCTTCCCGACTTCACTAAGTGGGGCCCGGTTGAGAAGGAGCCGCTGCGCTCGATCCGGCGGAAGGTGGCTCGAAAGATGGTCACGTCCATGGTTCTGGTACCCCACGTCGCCCATATGGACGAGGTCGATGTGACCGTGCTCGAGGAGCTTCGCCGTTGGGAGAAGGAACGACGCGCCGGGCAGCCGGGAGGCAAGATGACCTTGCTGTCGTTCGTCATCAAGGCAGTGACAGCCGGACTCAAGGCCTCACCGGCTTTCAACGCCAGCCTTGATCCCTTTGGTGAGGAGATAATCTACAAAAAGTACTACAACATCGGCGTTGCAGTGGACACCGAGCGCGGCTTGGTCGTTCCCGTCATTCGGGACACCGACCGCAAGAGCATCCTGCAGATCTCAGCCGAGATCGAGGAGGCAGCCGCGAAGGCCCGCGAGGGAACACTCTCCGTCGAGGACCTGCGCGGCGGGACCTTCACGATCACCAACATAGGCTCGCTCGGGGGCACGGGAATGATACCGACAATCAACTATCCCGAGGTGGCGATTCTCGGTATGAGTCGCGTCCAGGAGAAGCCGGTAGTCGTTGACGGAGAGATCGCAGTTCGCAAGATGTTGCCGCTGACTCTGGCCTTCGATCACCGCGTTGCGGATGGAGCAGATGCCGCGCGGTTTGTCAGCGGGATCGTCCGCAGACTGCCCGACCCGAACGCATTACTTATCGAGACGTAGACATAGTGCGAAACATACCTCTTTCCACGTAGCAGGAGGTGCGATCATGGTCGTCGGAAGCTTGCGGCAGGAAACCGAGGTTGCGGTCATCGGAGGCGGACCGGGCGGATACGTAGCCGCCCTCCGCGCGGCGGACCTGGGGAAGGAAGTAACTCTGATCGAAGAGCGCGAGCGTCTCGGTGGAGTCTGCCTTCTGGAGGGATGCATCCCGTCCAAAACGATGATCAGTCTGGTCGAGCTGGCGTCTGCAGCCCGAGAGGCGGCGAAAGCCGGTCTGACCTTCGAGAATCTGAGGATCGACCCGGACGCGTTGCGCCAGTGGTCCGATTCCGTTGTCAGCGGCCTGGCGCGTGGTATCGGTGGTCTTCTCAAACGGCGAGGGGTTGAGGTCATTCAGGGACGCGCCCGGTTCGATGGGCCGCGTTCGCTGATTCTCGAAAACTCCGACACCGCGGGGATCGACTTCCGAGAGTGCATCATAGCCACCGGCTCTCGGATCAACGAGTTGCCACCGGCCTATGAACTGCCGGTCTGGTCCCCGGCCGATGCGCTGCGCATTCCCGAAGTCCCCGAGCGCCTGCTGGTAATCGGTGGCGGGTACATTGGACTGGAAATGGGATTGGTGTATGCCGGTCTGGGCTCAAAGGTGACGATGGCGGAGTTCTTGCCAAGGCTCCTGCCCGGAGCGGATTTAGACTTGGTTGACGTAGTCGTCAAGAACTGCGAGAAGAAGTTCGAGTCTATCCTGGTAGAGTCCGGTGTGGTCGGTATAGAGCAGACCTCGTCCGGCTTCGCGGTCACGATCGAGCATCAGGGTGAGACGAACAAGCACGAGTTCAGTCAAGTTCTCGTTGCCGTCGGCCGCAAACCCAACACAGATAATCTCGGCTTGGAGACGGTGGGCATTGCCCCGGACGACACAGGCCTGATTGAAACCACGGCCGAGGGCAGAACGAGCGTTTCGAACATCTTCGCAATCGGCGACGTCACGCCGGGCCCGGCCTTGGCTCATAAGGCCATTCGAGAGGCCAAAGTCGTGGCCGAGGTCATCGCCGGCAAGCCTTCCGCCTTCGACAATCAAGCAATCCCTGCGGTCGTGTTCACCGATCCGGAACTCGCGTGGGTTGGTATGACGGAACTCGAGGCGGGACTACGAGGCACCAAGGTCAACGTAGGTCGCTTCCCACTCGCGGCCTTGGGGCGGGCACGCACCTTGGGTCGAACCGACGGGCTCGTGAAGATCATATCCGATCCTGAATCGAACCTGGTCTTAGGTGTGGGGATGGTGGGGGCGCATGCATCAGAGCTTATTGCCGAGGGCACGCTCGCGTTGGAGATGGGTGCCACGTTGGAGGATCTCATGGTCACCATCCACCCGCATCCCACCCTGTCCGAAGCGATTATGGAGGCGACCGAGGTGGCGGCCGGCTCAGCCGTCCACGTTCAGGCAGGGGAAGGGTGATTCAATGGTTGATCACTCCTATCCTCCATACACATACGACGATGATCTGATTGAAGCTGTACTCCGCGACGGGCAGACCCGGGTCCGAGTCTATCGGCTCACTGACGCGGTGGCCGTTCTCGGCTCAGGCAGTCGCCCGGAGGTCGAGCTGGATCTCGACGCCTGCGAAGCAGATAACGTGCCCATCCTTCGGCGGCGCGGGGGAGGCTGTGCTGTGGTTCTGGATCCCGGCAACGTGATCGTGTCCGTGGTGGCAACTGGTGTCCCCTTCGGCCGCCACCGTCAGCAGTTTGATACCCTGACCGCTTGGTTGATTCGCGGCTTGGCGCGCAGCGGCATGCCGGGCGTGAGTCAAGCGGGAATCTGCGACCTTGTGCTTGGCGACAAGAAGGTCGGGGGTGCATGCCTGCACCGGTCCCGAGGTCTACTGTACTACACAGTGAGTTTGATCATCGATCCTGACGTGGAGAATGTAACCCGTTATCTCGAGCATCCGCCGCGCGAACCGGAGTACCGTCGGAGACGATCTCATCGTGATTTCATGGGCTCTTTGGGCACCCTACTGGTCGACGACACTTCATGTGGACGTACGACCGACGATGCTCACACCGAATGTTCCACGGATACTGCCACCGGTGGCCTTGCGGAGATGGTGGCAACGCTTCTTCGTCACGCGCTGCAGCCGCCGGATCTACAGCATCCCCCAGCCACGGCCGTGGGAGGTTTTCCAGGGAGTTCACGTAGAAATTCGCTACCGGAGACCGCACCGGTCCCCCGCGTCGAGGTCGGTGTCACCGATTCCGTGCCCGAAACCTGCGCAGCTCTGGTATGCTGACGGGGTGGTTCGTCGGACCAGTCGTGGCGGAAGTCAAATGGATATTCTCGCATCGAGCGGTGTTAGCAACATGACAAAGAGGAGGCATGTACTGTGAAGGCGGCGATCATTCATGAGTTTGGCGACCCGGATGTATTCCGTTACGAAGATGTGGCTGATCTCGAGCCCCGTCCAGGTGACTTGGTTATCAAGGTTGGCGCGTGTGGGATCAACCGGTACGACCTTTATTTGAGGATGGGGGCGGTCTTTACGGATATCACCTTCCCGCATGTGCTTGGGGCTGATGTGGCCGGTACGGTCGCGGCCATCGGTACCGACGTCACGGGATGGAGCGAAGGCGAACCCGCAATAGTTGCTCCAGGCTATCCGATCGATCCGGCGGATTGGGACATCAGACCCGAGAACCACGCCCCGAGTTTCGAGGTGACCGGCACGCACATATGGGGCGGTAACGCCGAATACATTCGGGTACCCAGCCAATTCGTTGTGAGGAATGAAACCGGACTTCCCTTGGAGCAGGTAGCGGCGATGCCGCTTGTGCTTATGACGGCCGTGCATGCAGTCGGTACGCTCGGCGAAGTACGCACCGGAAGCAGGGTCCTCGTGCAAGCCGGCGCTTCGGGTAGTGGCAACGTATGCATCCAGGTCGCCAAGGCACTGGGGGCACATGTGGCTGCCACCGTAGGCTCACCTGAGAAAATCGAGACGGCGACGGCGGCCGGCGCTGACTTGGTGATCAACTACAACGAGCGCAACTTCGCGGATGACATTCTCGGCTGGACCGACGGTGTGGGTGTCGATGCGGTGATCGACAACGTGGGCGGCAGCGTATTCGAAAACAATCTACGGGCGCTGCGACTGGGAGGGATTTTCGTCAACTTCGGTTTGGTAGGCGGCATGCAAGCGACGATCAACTTCCGCGACCTATTCTTCCGTCAGCATCAGCTTCGTGGATCCTTCATGGGGAGTATGGAGGAGTTCAAGCGAGGTCTGGCGCTGCTGCGTGATGGCAAGGTCAAGGCTTTTGTCGATCGGACGTACCCTCTCAGCGAAGTTGCGGAGGCTCATCGCTACATCGACTCGCGTGCCGTGAGGGGCAAGGTAGTCCTGCTCCCTTAGCAGTCAGTTGAAGAAGCTGTGGCACGGGGTACCGGCCCGTGAATCAGCAGACGCGTCGCAGAGGCGTCGAGGGACACGCTGGAGCCGACGGGTCTTTAGTAATACGTCGCCAGCTTCTCGATCGCCTCGTTCAATGCCGCCACGGCAGCCGGATCGGCGGATTGCTTGGTCTTCATCGCGGCTACCATCACCATGTGATGATCGGCCAGCTTCTCGAGATACGCGTCATGACCGTCTGAGCCCGAGGCGACCGGCTTCACCTTCTGCGCCAGGAAGTACTCGGAAACCGTCTGGATGATGTCCGATGCGTGGTCCTCCTTCGTGGCCACCCATCGCACGGCCTGATTGAAGGAGTGAGCATCCTTCCGGCCGGCCAGATCGTTGATGCCGGCAATCGCTTTGGCGATCGTCGCGGCATCCTCCCTCAAGTGTTTGACCCGTGCGACGTCGTCGTAGATTCCACACGGCACCTGACAATGGGCCTGGGTCTCGACTTGATGAACAGCCAGAAGAGCGGCGGCTGCCAGAACGGTGATTCCAATCGTGGACAAGCTGACAAGACCATATCGACTCATTTTCGTTCTCCTCGTTACCGCGAACTGCGTGGATAACGGACAACCGGGGCATACCCGCGCCGGCGCAAGAAGCTGGAAAGCGGATTGCCCGTCCCTATGCCAATGAATACGTTTGGATCATAAGCACAGACTTGCAGAATTAGCAAGGTTTGGACGGTATTTTGGAAAAATATGGACAGAGCCGCCCGGTTCGTATACGATACACGGGCATCGAGGCAAGGCTGTGCGTCCCCCGGGCTTGGGAATTACGCCCATAGGGCGGATCCGCCGGAGGACGCTTGCAGTGCGGCTTTCCGGGAACCGGTCCGTGTGGATGGCTCCGATCTGAAGCTCGGTGGCGGCAGGATTAAGGGAGAACGCAGGTGCCCACAGGTGATGAGTCCGGATCACGTCAGCAGCAGATCGTGGCGTTGTTGTTGCG
>JAUXGE010000285.1 GCA_030622435.1 Planctomycetota bacterium | reverse complement strand
GTTTATGAGAAGCGGCAGTTCGCGACGCGCCGGCTTTGCGCGATCGGCATGCCGGCGGCGGCGGCGCTTCGGGCCGTGGCCGAGGGGAACGACGTGGAGACTTCCTTGCGAGCCGGAGCCGTTCTCTCCGCCCTGGATAGCCTGATGTTTGCAGGCGTGGACGTCAGACTGTCCCTCTCGAGTGACCGGATTGCCTGGAACGAATCGCTTGATCTTCACATCACGGTTGTAGACGTCAGCCCCTACCCGGCGCGAGTACCGTTCGAGACAGGCACGGCAGGGCGAACCGCGGTGATCGACGACGCCCGGCAGGTTGGCGATATGCTCGATGTCGCCGACCTGCTGCGAGTGCGACGCGCGGACGGCACGAGGATCGAGCTGACCGTTGACGACATCGGCGCAGATGAGCGGGTGGTCGAAGCGGTTCACGCCCGGCTCAACGGCGGTCCGGTCTCAGCGCTGGAGCCCGGTCAGAAACTGACCCTCACAGCCCGTGCATTCAATCGCGGCTGGGCGCGGTACCGTCTCCTCGACGCCGACACGTATGCCGTTGTTCTGGACTACTCGCCACAGTGGGAGGACGACGTGCTGGCGGCCCAGCGCATCGGACGCGTCGCGAGTAACACGGTGACCGTGACGGTGTCGAAGGCGGCACCGGAGACAGTGTCCCGCCACGGCGCAGAAGCCTCGCTGATTGTCGAACTGGACGGTCCGATGATCGCCGCGAAGATGGTCAACCGGAGGGACCAGACAGTAGTGGTCAACAGGCACTTCGGAGGATCACCTCCATTTGCCTCGGGGCAGTGGGTTTTCGAGGGCGAGGGCGCACGTCGCGAGATTCCGGTGATCGCGGCGAAGGCGGCGTCATGGGATGATTTCGACCCGGGGTTGCTCGCGTCGGTAGAGCCCGGTCAGTCCATCGAGTTGGTTCGCCTTCCGGTCAAGGAGCTTCTCCAGGACCTGGCGGAGGCCGGTGCGGTTCTCGAGGGTGATCGCTGGACCGTGCATTTCAGCTACGCGAACCTGGCGAGTCGTCAGTGGCAAACCCGCCAGGGATCGGCACTTCTCGGCAATCCCAAGGCACCTGAGATCTTCAGGGAACCCCTCCCTCGGCTCATCCTCTCGACCAGGCAGACCAGCAACCGCCTCGTGGCTCCGGGACGAGGTTGACGGCAGCGAGTGCGCACAGCGGGGCTATAAGACGTCAAGGCGCTGCCAAACTATGAGGCCTTCGACCCCGTTGTCGGCTTTTCTGGGTAGTAATCGAGATTTTGACAGAGCACATCAACCATTGCTTTTGCATGCGTCTGTGTCATTTGCAGGCGTGAAACTTCTACCGTTGCTTTCGGTGGAAGGAAGGTGAAGAACCGGAGAGTGACCAAGGGGGCGTCAGTTCGAAGCAACGCCGTCATGCGGTCAACCCACAGTGACTTTACGTCGGGAGAGGTCAACTGCTGGGTATCCGACAGAGCCACTTGTTCCAAAGAACTCGTCTTCGTTTGGCGGGTTCGTTTCACTCGCCCTGTACGTGAGAGTGATTTTTGAGGACTCTTCGCCATCTCGCCATTCCTCGGTCGTAGAAGTTTGGGTTTCCGTTGTTCCCTCTGGCTGACCCAAATGAGCTTCTTGGATTAGCCGCAATTGCGCCTTAACTCCCAACGTGTGAAATGCCTTACCGATCGTATCCAGTTCACAATTCTGGTTCGCGTGAACTAGATTGCTAACGAACGAATCGGACCAACCGGACATCTCCGCAAACTGTGTTTGCGACCAGCCACGTTGTTTGAGCGTGCGCCACAGTATCTCAGCAAAGTCAAGCCGAAGTTGAAAGCCGTAGCCCTCGGCGGACGCTTCAAATTCTTCATCCAACTGCTGAAGGTATTCAAGAGCCTTGCTCATCTATAAGCCTCCAACCCTTCTTGTCGCGAATTTTGGCGATCCGTCGCAGCATGTCTCTCTGCGGTTGAGTATTCTCCTGCCCGCGCTTCTCGTAAAACTCCATTAATACGAACGTTTGCTTCTGTATATCCTCGGCGTAAAACCCCGTTGCCCGAAGCAACGGCCCGTGGCGATCCCCAATCGCATAGACGCCGTTGCCCTCATGTCGCACCATGCCATCGGCGGTGTCATCGAAACCGACCTTTGCAGCTCGCTTTAGCAACGCACCGAACCTAGCAACCAGTTCGCGCTTTCTCTTCGACAACTTCTTCATTTTGTCGAGCACGTTCACGGTAGCAGCCCACAGATCGGTGCGGTACTCGCCTCCCGTTAGATAACGCTCGATCTCAACCATTTTACACTATAAAATAAAAGCTGTCAACCACTTAGGCTTATGCTGTTTCGCCAACGCGCTTGAGCTGCCTTCTTGGCTATCTGTTGGCATTTTATCGGACTAAGTTTCTTGGCTCGGGCTTTGCCGCCTTTGGACGCCCCGAGCTTGCTGAGCACCACGGCCGCTTGATTGCGCGTGTCGGATTCCTCCGGTCCGGTTCCTCATTCTCTAGTGGCGTGAGCGGTTCGCAAGTGGCCTGCACGACCGCCGAGCGCGCGATCTCAGTCGTATCTCGGCGTTTCTTCATTCGATGCCTGTCCACGCAGGCATTGTACCACACTCGGGGGGGCAGCAGCCAGATTCAAGCTCAACCAATACCCAAAACCCCGATGCTGTTTGACGCTGTCTGCGGCGATTCCTAAAATCCGCCTCGATGCACAGCGACTCGGCGCATAGCCCTCAATCTAGAAGTGGAACCGCCCGCAACGATGCGGTCGACGAAGCGCGGATGTCCTTTGGAGATCACCTCGATGACCTTCGAGGTCGCCTGATCAAGGCCATCGCCGGCGTCGCCGTCGGGACGATCATCGCCCTGATCTTCGGAAGGGACCTACTCGAAATCATCTGTTGGCCGCTGCTGATGGTACAGCATGCCAACGGGATACCGCCTCACTTGCAGGTTCTGGCACCGACGGCCGCGTTTATTGCTTATCTGAAGATCGGGTTCCTCTCGGGTCTGATCCTCTCTATGCCGTGGGTCCTCTACCAGATCTGGCTTTTCGTTACGACCGGGCTGTACGTCCATGAGCAGCGGTTTCTGAAATCGCTCATCCCCGCATCGCTCGGTTTGTTCATGGTAGGGGTGTTGTTCCTGTATTTCATCGTCCTGCCGGTCGTGCTGACCTTCTTCATCCGGTTCAACAAAGCCTTCGACATGCCCGACCTGACACCTCCCGTGCTTCAGCGGATTCTTCTACCCGATCCGGCACCGGAGCCCGAGCCCGTCGAAGTTTTCGAGAGCTCCAGGATTCCCGTCTTAAGGGAATATCCGACGGACCCCGAGACCGGCGACATGTGGATCAACTCCACAACCCGGCGATTGATAGTCCAGACGAAGACCGGACCGCTGTCGACTCCGATGGAATCAGGCGCTTCGTCAACGACGATGGCGAGCCAGTTTGCCCTTGACTTCTACGTTTCCTTTGTCTTGATGTTGGCTTTGGCGTTCGGCATCGCCTTCGAGACACCCATCGTCGTGTACTTCCTCGTGCGCAGTGGAATCGTTCCCCGAGCGACCATGGCGCGCAGCAGGCGATACGTCCTGCTGGGTACGGTTGTTGCCGCTGCCATGTTGACTCCGCCTGACGTTATCAGCCAGTTGCTACTGGCCGGTCCGATGTATCTGCTCTTCGAACTGGGCCTGTTCGTGGCCCGCGTTGCGGAAAGGAAAGCGGACGCGCAATCCGAATCATAAAGAGGCGCGTTGTATCCCCGGCAACGCCCGGCTCACACGTAAAACCTGGCCATGATCACCGTATCGCCGTACGTCTTGTCACCGCGGAGCACGTCGCCCTCGAGTCTGGCCTCTTCCACAAAGCCGAGTGATCGGTAGAGACTGATGGCGCGAGTGTTGTCGGCGAAGACCTTCAGGTACAGTTTGCGCAGACTTGCCTGCTGTGCCCAGTCGACGAGGTGTTCCATCAGCAGCCGGCCGATTCCCTGGTTCCAGAACGCTTTGAGCACGACCAGGCCGCATTCGGCGTGATGGGCGTACCGCGCGAGTTCCTGCGAGAGCGCTCCGGCGATCCCGACGATGCGTCCGTCCACTTCGGCCGCCATCGAAATCGAACAGGGTTTGGCGTTGTGGTCGCGTAGGAACTGCTTTTCCTCCTCGATGCTCTTGTTGAATTCGCCGGGAAGGTAGTTCAGGAAGTCGCTCTCGAGGTGCGTCGTCGGCAAGAACGTGCAGATTTCCTCCGCATCGTCCTCGGTCATGGCGCGAATCAGGGCCTCCCGGCCGTCCCTGATGGTCACCGTGAAGGGTAGAGGTGCCCACTGTGAAGAATGAGGGGTATTGGGGGCGTCGGTCATCGTGCGCAGGCTATCCGAGTGTGGGGGGCGTGACAAACGGCGCCGTGCGTGCATCCCAAACTGGGTGGTGAACTCGAGGAGGCGATTGGGTGCCATGCCCAAGTCCCGCCGAAGGCGGGCGTGGGCATGAGAATACGGTAACGCTTCCGGAAGACCTGCAACCACGGCGGTGGCGGCCATCGGAACCCGATCAAGCCGTCAGCCGCCACGGGGACGGCATTCGTGACAACATGCCCGTGCCTCCCGGCTTGCCGGGAGGTCTTGGGCATGGCACCCAGCGTAGGTTATCCGAGTGTGGAGGATGTGACAGACGGCGCCGGCATTCGGTGCGACAGTACCAGCCGCGTCGTGTATAATGGTTACGATGAACACTGAGAACGAAGGTGGATCACTTTCCCAAGGCGAGATGCTACCGCTGCTTCATGCGGCGGCGGATCGGGAGGCGTCGGACGTGCATCTGGTCCCCGGATACCCAGTCACTTACCGGGTCCACGGTCGGCTCGAGGTGGAAGGGCCGCCGCTGACACAGGAACGGCTCCGACAGATGGTTGAGTCAATCATCCCGGAGCGAATCCAGGGTCGGCTCGATGAGGGCAAGAACTTCGATTTCTCCGTCGCCGTCGAACACGGCGACGAGCCCTGCCGGTTTCGGGCCAACGCTTTCCTCGCACAGGGCCAGTGGTGCGCTTGCCTGCGCCACGTGCCCAACGACATTCCGTCGTTCGAGTGGATGGGGTTCCCCCAGGCGCTTGCCCAGCGGATGATCGCGCACCACAACGGCCTGGTCATAATCACGGGCGTGGCCGGTTCGGGCAAATCGACGACCCTCGCCGGTATGATCAGCCTGCTCAACGAGGCCGGTGGCTACCGCATCATTACGGTCGAGGAGCCGATCGAGTACGTGTACCCGCGCATCAGCTCGACCGTCGTCACCCAACGCGAAGTCGGGCGAGACGTCGACTCGTTCTACGACGGTCTGAAATACGGGCTGCGACAGGATCCGGATGTGTTGCTCATTGGCGAGATCCGGGATCGGGACACGGCCCAGATGGCCTTGAGTGCAGCCGAGACCGGACATCTGATTCTCACGACGCTGCACACGAAAGACGCCAAGGGCGCGGTCACGCGGTTCGCCGATCTTTTCCCGCACGAGGCCCAGGACGACGTGCGAACGCAGCTTTCGCTGAGCCTGCGTTCGGTCGTTAGCCAACACCTCCTGCCGCCGGCCGGCGGATCGGGCAAGCGTGTGCTGGCCATCGAAATCCTGCACGTCAACAACCCGGTGCGCGTCGGCATCAAGTTCGGCAAGATCGATTCGATCGAGTCGGCCATACAAACTGGTAGGCGTGACGGCTTGATGACACTCGACGAGGATCTACAGCGGCTCGTCACCGCCGGCAAAATCGCCATCGAGACCGCCTGCCGTTTCGCTAAAGACCCGGACGGGATTCTACCGGCCGGTCAGGGCTCGCGTTAGTGCGATGGTAAGCTGCCAACGAGCGCCGGCATCTACATTTATCAGGCGTGCCTTCATCTGCTGGGTTATGGGCTGGATAGTGCCAACAGGTTGTCGCTAATAAACGTCCGGCGGCCTGCGAGGAACATTCAGTCCGATCGACAGTGCATACCACCCGCCAGCCCAGGCGGGGCAAGACGTACGTCACCCGTAACCGCCAATGTGTGCAGATCAATGCTGAGCGGTCGGGACGGCTCGCGAACAACAAGCCGAAGTCGAAACAGTTGGATGGGTGGAATGATACGGGACGTGTCCTCATTGTCACGGTCGCCCCAGAATCCATTCGGCTGCTGAACGTTCGCCCTGTATACCTGCCGACCGCCGGCACCAACGCGCCCGAAGGAATATGCAAACCCCCAACCCAGAGCATCGCCGGCCTCGGCTATGATGTGACAACCACCGGCACTCCCGCCAGCCTCCAGCTCGAACGTCTCAGGAATGCCG
>JAUXGE010000115.1 GCA_030622435.1 Planctomycetota bacterium | reverse complement strand
TGAACTGACTGTCAATGACACGACACTCCGCTTCGTCACACGAGCAGAGAACCTCGACACAGGCAGATCCGCGACGTTTCCGGCCGACGTTTATCTCGGCGAGAAAGACGGCGAGGGATTCCGTGAGGTCGGCGAATATGTGACTCGCAACTACTACTATCAGATCGCCCAGGGTTTCGGCTGGTGCACATTCTCCTGGCTCGTCGAAATGATGATCTGGCTGCTCAACGCTTTGTTCTTCGTTGTACGGGACTACGGAGTCGCAATCGTAATTCTGGTACTCGTCGCCCGTGCCGCTCTCCATCCGATCACCAAGAAGGGGCAGGTGAACATGGTGCGGATGCAGCAGCGGATGGGTGAGTTCGCGCCCAAGATCGAGGAACTCAAGAAGAAATACGGGAACGACAAGGCCCGCATGCAGCAGGAGACCATGAAGCTCTACCGGGAGCACGGAATCAACCCGGCCACTCAGCTTCTGACCTGCCTGCCGATGGTGATCCAGATGCCGATCTGGATCGCGTTGTTCTTCAGCCTGAGTAACAACATCAGGATGCGGCACGAGCCGTTTCACTTCACGTGGATCCACGATCTGACGGCACCGGACGCGCTCATCAGCTTCACGACCCCGATCCACATCCCGCTCTTCGGCTGGGAGGTTGCAGCATTCAACCTCCTGCCGGTATTGCTGGGTGTGTTCATGTATCTTCAGCAGAAGCTCCAGCCGAAACCGAAGCCGAATCCCAATGCGAGCGACCAGCAGCGTCAGCAGCAGGAGATGATGCAGAAGATGATGCCGCTCATGAGCATCATGATGTTCGTTCTCTTCTACACGGCGCCGAGCGGTCTGACCCTGTACATCATGAGCAGTTCGTTCTTCGGCATGCTCGAGCAACACCTGATTCGCAGACACATCAAACGGAACGAAACCGGTGGGACACAGGACAAGCCGGTTCAGCCTGTAAAACCCGAACCGCCTCCGCGGCACAAACCGCCCGGCAAGATGTCCTTCATCGAGAAACTGCAGAAAATGGCCGAGGACGCCCGGAAAGCGCAGCCAAAACGACCCGACAAGCGAAAGCATCGCTAACAGAGCATTTTTCAAAGACTCGGCGTATGCCCGAAGTCCGAACCTCAGCCCGCGCGCCCGGTGAATCCTTATGGACTTCAGGCCCGCGGCTTGGTTCGCAGATGTAGCGGCCGAACCCCGTGTCGGCCGGATAGTGTGCCACTGCTGTGTCAGCAGTGAGGCTGCCGGAAGCGCGGGTGCCATTGGCGGCTTGTCCGCCAGTGGCCACGGGCATACAAGTCGTCCATGGCACTCCACCGTACCAGCAACACTATGTATGAGGATGCACTGGAGCGTTTTGTGATTCCGTGTAACAAGTGCAGCGCCGCCCCTGTGGGCGGCGCTGCCGTGATTTCGGTGTTACGCATGAGAGTTGACGTTACACGGAAACGAAGAACCCTCTATTCCTGATCGAAAGGCTTGGCCAGTCGGGCGTAGGACTCGTAGCGCCGCGTAACCGCCTTCTGCGCCTGTTCCAGCAAACGTGCCGCACGCTCGGGCTGGCTCTTCATCAGCATCCGGAAGCGGTTCTCCTCACCGATGTACTCCTCGAGAGGGATCTTCGGCGGCTTTGAATCCAGTTGCAGCGGGTTGAGTCCCTCAGCTGCGCGGCGCGGATCGAAGCGATAGAGAGGCCAGTGTCCGGATTCGACGGCCCTCTTCTGATTCGTCAGCCCCGTCCGCATGTTGATGCCATGGGCGATGCAATGGCTGTAGCAAATGAGCAGAGAGGGGCCGTCGTAACTCTCCGCTTCCACCATGGCCCTTACGGCATGGCCGTCATTGGCGCCGATCGCGATCTGGGCGACATAGACATTGCCGTAAGTCATGACCATCATGCCCAGGTCCTTCTTGTCCGATTCCTTCCCTGCCGCCGCGAACTTCGCAACGGCACCGCGCGGTGTGGCCTTGGACATCTGACCACCCGTGTTGGAGTAGACTTCGGTATCCAGGACGAGGATGTTGATGTCCCGACCGGAGGCGACCACGTGGTCCAGGCCGCCGTAACCGATGTCATAGGCCCAGCCGTCCCCGCCCATGGACCACACACTGCGTTTGATCAGGTTGTGGGCGATGCTTGCAAGGTTGACGCTCTCCGGGGTTTCGATGTCTTCGAGCTTCTTCAAGAGCGACGCGACTCGCTCGCGCTGGGCCATGATGCCGCCTTCATCCGACTGGTCCGCATCGAGGATGGCCTTGGCCAGGTCCGAACCGATCCGATCGGACAACTTCTCGACCAGTTCGCGGGCGAACTCCCGGTGCTTGTCGATTGTCAGGCGGAACCCCAGCCCGAACTCGGCCGCATCTTCGAAGAGTGAGTTCGACCACGTTGGTCCGCACCCATCGACGTTCTGTGCCCACGGGGTCGTGGGCAGGTTGCCGCCGTAAATCGAGGAGCAGCCGGTGGCATTCCCGATGACCGCGCGATCGCCGAACAGTTGGCTCAGCAGCTTGACGTAGGGTGTCTCACCGCATCCGGCGCATGCACCCGAGAATTCGAACAGAGGCTGGAGGAATTGCGATCCCTTCACCGTTTTGACCTTGAGCTTGCTCCGATCGAATTCAGGGATGTCGAGGAAGAACCGGAAGTTCTCACGTTCCGTATCCCGTATGGGCGGTTGCGGCTCCATGTTGATCGCCTTGCGCTCCGGCTCCTTCTTGTTCTTTGCCGGGCACACCTCGATGCACATGCCGCAGCCCGTGCAGTCCTCCGGAGCAACCTGAATCGTGTATCGCAGCCCTTTGAACTCGGCGCCTCGGGCTTCTGTGGACTTGAACGTCGACGGTGCCCCTTCCAGGCACGAGGCCTCGTATGCCTTGGGCCGGATGGCCGCGTGCGGGCAGACAAAGGAGCATTTGTGGCATTGGATGCAGGTCTCGGGATCCCAAACGGGTATCTCCAACGCGATATTCCGTTTCTCCCATCGGGTCGTATGCGTCGGGAAAGTCCCATCCACCGGCATCTGTCCGACGGACAGCATATCACCCTCACCGGCGATGATCCTGGCCGTAACCTCACGAACGAATGGCGGCGCTTCCTCGGGAACCACGGGAGGTCGGTGCCGTGTACTTGTTACTTTATCGGGTACCTGAACCTCGAACAGATTCGTCAGAGTGCCGTCCACGGCGGCGAAGTTCTTCTGGACCACGGCATCACCCCTGGAGCCGTATGTCTTGCGGATGGCACGCTTGATCTTCTCGATAGCCTCGTCGCGAGGCAGCACACCCGAGATGGCGAAGAAGCAGGTCTGCATGATCGTGTTGACGCGAGTGCCCATGCCCGTTTCTTGCGCCACCTTGTACGCATCGATCACGAAGAACTTCATCTTCCGTTCGACGATTGATTGTTGTACCTCGCACGGCAGCGTATCCCAGACCTTGTCGGCGGGTGCCTGGGTGTTCAACAGGAAGGTTGCGCCGGGAGCCGCGTGGGCCAGCATATCGTATTTGTCAATGAACTGCTGCTGGTGGCAGGCTACGAAGTTTGCCTCCTGGACCAGATAGGTCGAGCGGATCGGTTGCTTCCCGAAGCGGAGGTGGGACACGGTAACGGACCCGGCTTTCTTCGAGTCGTAAACGAAGTAGCCCTGCGTGAAGTCGTCTGTTTCCTCCCCGATGATCTTGATCGTGTTCTTGTTGGCACCGACGGTTCCGTCCGCCCCGAGCCCGAAGAATATGGCACGGACGGCACCTTGATCCTCAGTCGTGAATTTCGGGTCGTAGTCGATCGAGGCGCCGGAGACGTCGTCGTGGATGCCGACGGCGAAGTGATTCTTCGGTTTGTCCTTCAGCAGCTCATCGAGGACGCCTTTGACCATGGCAGGTGTGAATTCCTTCGACGAAAGACCGTAGCGGCCGCCGACGACACGGGGTGCCGTCGTGAACCGATTGCCCGAGGCGGCGGCGTGCTCCGACAGGGTAGTGATCACGTCCTGGTAGAGCGGCTCGCCCAACGCGCCGGGCTCTTTCGTACGGTCGAGTACGGCGATCGATTTCACCGTCGGTGGGATTGCCTCGATAAGACGCTCACCGTCGAACGGGCGAAACAGGCGGACTTTGACGAGCCCGACCTTCTCGCCGTGGTCGTTGAGGTACTCAACGGCTTCGTGGGCGGCTTCGGCGCCCGAGGTCATCATGACGATCACACGTTCAGCATCGGGATCACCCACATAATCGAACAGGTGATACTGTCGGCCGACGACCTTTGCGAACCGGTCCATCACCTTCTGCACGATACCGGGGCAGGCGCTGTAAAACGGGTTGATCGCTTCGCGCGCCTGGAAGAACACGTCAGGGTTCTGCGCCGTTCCGCGAAGGACCGGCTTCTGAGGGTTCATCGCCCGGAGACGATGCTCGAGCACCCGCTTATCATCGATCATGGCGCGGAGATCATCGTCCGTTACCAACTTGACCTTGTTCACCTCGTGCGAGCTGCGGAACCCGTCGAAGAAATGGACGAACGGGATGCGCGTCTCCAAAGCGGCAGCGTGCGCGATTGTTGCCAGGTCCACCACTTCCTGGATACTCCCTGACGCCAGGAGGCCGAATCCTGTGGACCGCGCCGCCATCACGTCACTGTGATCACCGAAGATCGAAAGGGCGTGCGTGGCTACCGAGCGTGCCGATACGTGAAACACCGTCGGCGTCAACTCGCCTGCGATCTTGAACATGTTGGGGAGCATCAGCAGCAGACCTTGCGATGCAGTGAACGTCGTGCACATCGCTCCGGTCTGCAGCGCACCGTGAATGGCGGCAGCCGCCCCGGCCTCACTCTGCATCTCCGTCACGCTCGGTATGGTGCCCCAGATGTTGGTCTTGCCGCCAGCGGACCATTCGTCTGCCCACTCACCCATCCCGGAACTGGGGGTGATCGGGTAGATCGCGATGACCTCGCTTACGCGATGCGCAATCGAGGCCGCAGCTTCGTTTCCGTCGATCGTTATGGTTGGCCTTGCCATGGTCTAGAGTTCCTCGGTGAAACTTAAGGGTGAAGGAAACATCGCATCATTGCCCCGCAGGGCTGCTCGAATCTCGGTCGCAGCACGATCGGAAAGGGCCCTGAGAAACGCCTGGGGTCGCTCCGCGCGGCATAGCACTCCGGTCTGGGAATTCGTATGGCAAGAGCCATTCCAAAATCCGCTACCTGCGACACCGTACTCTAAAAAGCACCTGTGCAATGGCTCGCGGGCATGCCGCGAACCTATCCCCAAGCACGTCAGACGCACCTGGAACGTTTGTAAGTCCGCCCAGGTTAAGCATTTTGTGCTCCGCCAACATCAAACCCGCGAATTGGATCGGTGCCCGGCTTTGAGCTAACGGTTTCCACTGGCGGCGCCAGGGTGCCACTGGCGGCCCGCCCGGCATTGTCGCACGGGCAGACAGACTACCAGGGGTATCCCGCCAAGCCCGCAGATTCAAGGGTGGCCGAACACTATACCAAGCCCAGCTTCTCGAGCCGGTACCTGAAAGCGTCCCGGCTCAGATGCAGAAGCTTGGCCGCCTGAGTCTGGTTGTTGTTGGCTCGCGCAAGTGCCTGCTGGATCAGGCTGTTCTCCAGGTCTCGTAAGGGAATACCTCCGGGTGGAAGCACTATGCCATCGCCGTCCGGACCCACAACGGTCTGGTCGACTCGACCAAGGATGATGTCGTCAGCACCCAGCGTTTCACTCTTGCACAGAAGGACGGCGCGCTCGATCACGTTACGAAGTTCGCGAACATTGCCGGGCCACCCGTAGCCGTACAACTTTCTGTAAGCCCCATCATCGATCCGGGTTACCGGCTTGCGAAACTCCTGGGTGAACTGGGTCACGAAGTGCTGCGTAAGCAGCTTCAGGTCGTCGCTACGGTCACGAAGGGGAGGTAGATAGATCGGGATCACGTTCAGGCGATACATCAGGTCGCTACGGAACGTTCCCTCCCGGATCGCCTGTTCGATGTCACAATTGGTAGCCGCAATGATCCGGACGTCGACCGATATCTCCTGAGTACCTCCTACCCGCCGGAACATACGCTCCTCCAGAAATCGGAGCAGCTTGGCCTGCAAGCCCATCGGCATGTCGCCGACCTCATCGAGGAAGATCGTGCCACCGTCGGCAAGCTCGAACAGACCTTTCTTGGTTGTCTTCGCGTCCGTGAACGCACCCTTCTCGTGACCGAATAGTTCGCTCTCCAGGAGCGTTTCCGACAACGCCGTGCACGTGATGTTCATGAAAGGCCTCGGTGCACGCTCCGAGTTGTAGTGAATCACGCGTGCCACGAGATCCTTCCCCGTGCCCGAATCACCCCGCAAAAACACCGTAGAAGCGCTGCTCCTGGCCACCCGATCGATGATCTCGAACAGCTCCAGCATGCAGTCGGCTCGGCCGATGATACGCTCGATCCCGTATTCATGGTGGAGGTGCCGCCGCAGCTCGCGCACCTCGCGCCGTAGCTCGGTGGTCTCCAGAGCCTTGTCCGCGGTTCGAAGCACCGCATCCATATCGAAAGGCTTCGTGATGTAGTCATAAGCGCCGAGCTTGATCGCGTCGACGGCCATCTCGACACTCGAAAACGCCGTCATCATGATCACTACGACATCACTGTCCGTCTCACGCAACGTACGCAGGATGTCCAGCCCGGTCGTGTCCGGGAGCTTGTAATCGACCATGATCAGGTCGAAGACACCGCCGTCGAGTGCTTTCAAGGCCTCCGCGCCGTTCTTGACCTCTTCGACCTCGTAGCCGCGGGCTTCGAACTTATGGCGCAGGGACCACCGAATCAGCTTCTCGTCTTCGATGATCAGCACCCGTACCTTCATCGCGCCGCGCTACGCTCCTGAGAATGACTATCCGTTCGGTGCCCCTTATCGCCAATAGGCAGTGTCACGGTGACTGTTGTGCCGACATCCGGCTCGCTCTCCAGTTCGATGTCGCCTCCATGAACCTCGGCAATCCGCCGACAGATTGTCAGCCCGAGCCCCGTCCCCCTGGCCTTGGTTGTGAAGAACGGCTCGAACGTCCGTTCCCGAACCTCCGGTGACATGCCCGCGCCTTCATCCTGGACGACCAGCTTCATTTCGTCACCGCCGGAGACCACACCGACGTGAATCACGTCGCCATCGTCCGACGCGTGTGCGGCGTTGAGGATCAGGTTAATGAGCAACTGCTCGATCTGACCCTCATCGGCATGGACGACCGCACTAGCCGGAACCGGCTCATAGGCGATGCGCACGCGAAGAACCGCCGGCTCCTTTTCCAGGACGCTAAGGACGCGATTGACGACCACACCCAGGGCAACTTTTGTGGCCCGGGGAGGCGTAGGTCTGGCATACTGGAGAAGGTCCTTCACCGTTGCGTCCAGCCGGTTGATCTGACCGAGAATCTCCGCGACTATCGGGTGATGAGGGTCCTCGGCCGGCATTGCGTCTCGGATTACCTGGATGGCGCCGCTGATCCCGGCCAGAGGATTCTTGATTTCATGCGCAAGCGACGCGGCGAGCTGCCCAATCTCGGCCAAGTGCTCGGCTCGGGTCAGTTTCTCCTCAACGACGCTTCGCTCCCGTTCTCGAATCGTCTCGACGTAGCTTCTCTTGTAGTCCTCGAGCATGATGGCCAACTCGACCATCAGGAGCCGATGCAGAGACGACAGCACCTCATCGCGGTCTGGAAGATTGGCGTGCTGTGTCCACTGGCTGAGCTCCTGCCAGACTAGCTCGATTCCAGTGACAATGTATTGTTGGGGGACTCCGGCTCGTACGCGCGCGGCGCCGACCCGGCGCTGCTTATCGCGATGCTGCTTGTCGTGCCGCCCCTCGAGCAACTCCACGAGCCACTCGGCGATAACATCGCCCGGGTTGTCGGTCTGATGGTCGCCGCCGGCAAGGATCTGCACGGCCCCTTCATGTTGGACAAGCCGCAGATAGACCCGATTGGCCAACGACGGGATCTCCGTCTTCACCTTGCGGCTCAGGGACAGCACGTTCGCAGCGTCCCGGTCGTCGAAGCCGATCGAGCTCGCCACATCAGAGTACAGGGGCTGTTGCATGACCACCGCATTATACGAGCTTCAGGGTACAACGACAGAGCTATACGGGACTGCATGGCTTGGTGCGGTCTGGCCATCATTTGCGGCAAGTGCGAACGATTCGTGTCCTTCTGTAGCGGCCGACCCCCGTGTCGGCCGGAGCCGCTCTGTAGCGGTCGAGCGTCCCCGCCGGCCGTCGTGTGCAACAGCACGTGTCCGGGAAAACGGCCTGCGAGGACGCAGGCCGCTACAATCTCATGCGGACGAGATGATAACACAGTGCCACAGAACCTGACTACACTTGGCGTGGTGCCGCCGGAGCCTGATCCAGGACGAAGCCGCTCCCCCGGACAAGTGGGTCCAGCCCTCGGTCAATCCACAGAATGTCCGTTCTACGTGCTGACCCGGTCCAGGCGTCTACCAAGAACCGGGGGAGCGATTGCCTGAGGCTGGCATCGTCCGATAACTATCGGTCGTTCTCGCCATGGTAAGTCTCTCGGACCATGTGCCACCGTCGTGGCGCTCCAGCCAGACGCCCGGCCGCCGGTTCTGCGGGATATTGCCTTGCACTTGCGGCATTTGGCACAGCACATGGAAGGCGGTTTTGCGAGCATTTAGGGCTCAGCTCTCTGGAGGTACGTGCCAGGAACGCCAACTTGCGGGCTTATCCGCAGCCTGGACGTCGACACGATTCGCCTGGCACGTTCTCTGCATGTGGATGGCATGGAGGCGTAAACGACGTGAACCAAGTTACACCGTCAGAAGGGACAACAAGACCTTCTCCTTGCGAAACAGCTGCCGGGCGCACGACGCGGCATATTCTCGTTGTCGAGCCGGAAGCGCTGGTCCGCTGGTCTCTGGGCAAGTATCTGTCCCGATGGTTCGTCGTCCATTGCGTGGAATCGCGTGCGGCCGCGGATCAGGTGCTCGAAGATCATCCTATCGACTCCGTGATCGTCTCGTACCATCGGGACCATCGGCTGGCCGAAGACGTGGAGCAGATCGCTCGGGCGAGGAACCAGGCGGTTCGCGTGATCCGGACCGTGACACAGGCATCCGAAGATCGACCTGACGTACCGGACACGCTTTACGTCGAGAAACCATTCGAGCTTGCCGAGCTGGCGGGTATGCTGGGTGTCCAGGACACGTCCACCTGTCATTAGTGGCGCCTGGAGTCTGGAGCCGTTGTCGAGGTCGACGGCGGGGCGGACCTGAGGCCATCTGACCCTGAGCTTCTGCCTGATCGTCGTGTCGTTTGTTGTCAACTCGGCTGCTTCAAGCCCTATAGTACAGTGATGAGTGGGCTTTCACTGCCCTGAGCGGGTTGCCTTCGGGCGCCGATACAGTGTCGGAGCGAACCGGCCGAACATCCTTGGGCCGATGTGCGTAGCTATTGCGGTACGTATTCGCGTGGGCAATCGGGTCGGCCTCAGTGAGTTATCTCGGTGTGAAGGGGGTATGGTTGATATGAGTTGGTCGAGCGTCGGCATTCTGTTGTTGGTGGCAATGGCCGTCTTATTCATCGCCAAGCGGGGCGGGACGTGAGGTCCCAGCAGCGGCTGCTAGGCGGTGCTTGGCATCAGCATTTGTGTCAACGGTGTGGCATGTCCATAAGAAGTGCGGGCATGTAGCGCCACCCGACGATTCGCGTCCCCCACGGCTGAAGCCATGGGCCACCCAATAAGCCATGGGGCACCCAATACGGCATGAGCCACGCAACGCTGCTCGCTCAGGAATGGTGCGTTGAGGAACGCACCCTAAGCGTCTTTGTCTTTCTCCGGTCTCTCGTAGAGGTACTCCGCCGGTTCGAGCCGGTTTCGGCCGTCGGCGTAGACGGCGTATTGTGCCTTTGACCAGATGGCGGCGCCTCCGTGCCGGCCGTCTTTGGACACGGCGTAGAACTTGACGTCGAATTTGGGTCGCCCGTCATCTCGGAGCAATCGCTTCTCGGTTGTCGTTTCGACGATTCGGCGCAAGGCGGCCATGCAAGCGTCGGTTGGTGACAGGCCCTGCCGCATCCCCTCGACCACGGTGTGTGCTCCACAGATCTTGATGACGGCCTCGCCGCGCCCCGTGCTTCCGGCCGCTCCCACTTTGTTGTCCACGTAGAGCCCCGCACCGATGATGGGCGAATCACCGACGCGCCCGGGGATCTTGAAGCTCAGTCCGCTGGTTGTGGTAACACCGCTGAGATCACCTGACGGGTTCACCGCGCAGCAGTTGATTGTGCCATACGTGAAAGGTAGGGCGGCGAGGGCGTTCGCTTGTGCATCGTCATCCGGAACCTCGGTTCCAATCCAGTCGTCACGGTCGGAGAGGTTCTCTTTCCAGTGGAGCCATATCTTGCGGGCCTTGTCGGTGAGCAGGTTGACCTCTTCGAACCCGTGCGCCCGGGCGAATCGCAGTGCGCCCTGGCCGACGATCAACACGTGATCGGTTCGCTGCATCACCAGTTTCGCAACGGATGACGCGGTCTTGATATTCCGCATGGCGGCCACGGCACCCGCTCGGCAACTCGGACCGTGCATCACACTCGAGTCAAGCTCTACGACACCGTCCTCGTTTGGCAGGCCGCCGTAGCCGACCGAGTAATCTTCCGGATCTTCCTCGACAATGTTGACACCGGCCACTACGGCATCGAGCGTGTCCGCACCAGAGCGGATCATTGTTGCGGCTTTCTCGGTGGCACGCAGACCGTTGGCGCTCGAGACCACTACCGGTCCGGAAGGCAGGCCCGGATCACCGTTCGAGGCCGCTGCAATCGAGGGTACCAGAGCGCCGGCAGCGGTTGCGGCGGCGGCGGATTGAAGGAAGTCTCTTCGTGTCAGTTCGTTCATGGCTGCCTCCGGGTTTAACCGGGAATCGCTTTCTCCAGAAGCAGCAGGCGCTGCTTGTCCTTGATGCCGTTGGGTGATCCGAACCCGCCGAGCGAGCCGTCGGATCGAACGACCCGGTGACAGGGGATCACGATGGGTAGGGGGTTGTTGGCCATGGCCCCGCCGACTGCGCGGGCCGCATGGGGCTTGCCGGCCGCCCGAGCGAGATCCATGTATGACGCGGTTTTCCCATAAGGAATGCGCCGACATGCTCGAAGCACCGACTGACGGAAGGTTGGCACTTCGGAAAGGTCTATATCGACATTGAACCGCCTGGTCTTACCGGCGAAGTAGTCGAGCACCTGCCGCCGGAAACCCGGCAGTGGATTTGTCGTCTCGACGGCGTCGGGCCATTGGCTCCGGATAGCTCGTTTGATGTCCGCCTTGCGCCCCGGGAGATACGTTGCCACCAGACGCTTGCCTCGGACTACAAAGCCGAATGCTCCCCAGGTCGTATCGAAGATTGAATAGGTCATTGTTCACCTTCTTGGGGACCGCGTCGTTTCGGGCGAACACGGCGGTTCGCATGGACCGGAATACGCGATTGAACCCATGCAGTCAAGCGCGCTGAGGGAATAACACAGGCCCCGGGTGTGCATCCCGAGTTGGATGGCGAATCAGAGAAGGGTGGCATGGACAAGGGCCGCCTCCACGGGCGTTTCCGAGTGCGAAAGAGTGTCTGGAGGCGGTCCTTGCCCGTGTCCGGCGCGTCCGGCGGACGCAGTTGTGCAACACGGGCAAGCTCCGGTCCATGCTTGCGAAGGGGCTCTTGCAGCCCAAGAGTGGGTCGGCACGGAGCGTGAATTGCACCTTCCGCTTGTCCATGCCACCCCCAATGGGATGCACACGCAGTCCCCCGAGGTGGGTCCTTGTCCCCTTGCCGGGGGCCGAATCCAAGGTCTTGGAAGCAGCGGACTTGAGCGCAAGCGAAGGAAACCTTGATTCCGGGACCGTGCATGTGCTAAACTGAAGGCGCTGAGAGCGCCTGTCGTCCGGTTCTTGGGTATGCACGTTGCGGGGTCGCTCGACAACCGCCGTGCCAGACGCCTCGCGCCGTGGTCCAGACCAAAGGAGGCCTTGTCATGTGTAGTCCAGTCCTTTCCGTCGTGTTTGCGGTCGGTGCCGCAATTCTCCAGCAAGCTCCGGTTCCTGTTGAAC
>JAUXGE010000380.1 GCA_030622435.1 Planctomycetota bacterium | reverse complement strand
TAGTCGATGTAGTCCGGCGTATCGACGCTGTCCAGATCATCGTGGTAGTTCGGATTGCCCCAATCCTCGATCATCAGGCATGCCTCGAATCCTTTCTGCTCGAACGCCCAGTGATCGCTTCCACTCGAATAGCCGCCGATGGATGCGATCAGCCCGTCGCCATAAAGATCCACAGCGTCGGCCAGCGCGAACTTGACGGGATTCGATGTCTCCAACCCGAAGATATCGACCGTGTTCGTGCCCTTGTTGTACGCTACCATGTCCGCCGACACCATGCCGAGGATATCATTCGTGATGTGATCGTCTACCCAAGCCCGAGCCCCCACCAGTCCCTGCTCCTCACGGTCGTACGCCATGAAGCGGATCGTGTAGTCCGAGTCGTAGTTACTCAGAATCCGAGCAGCCTCGAGCACCAGCGCAACCCCGCTGGCGTTGTCGTCCGCACCGGGGCTCCCGATGTCCGGGTACTCGAACCACGCCGAATCGTAGTGCGCGCCGATGATGTACTCCTGATCCGGATACACAGTGCCGGTTTTCGTGGCGACGACGTTGTAGTAGATGTCGCCCCAGTACAGGAATGGGTGAAGCTCCACGTCCAGTCCGAAGCTCTCGAACAACATCTCGATGTTGTCGCGCGCCGGATCGTGCTCGGCACCGAGCAGGCCCCGCGCATCCCCGTCGTGTGTGTAGAGCATGTCGTCGAGGTAGTGTCGATAGCTTTCCTGGGAAACGAGCGCCGCGGCCACGGCGCCCTCAGGCGATGCCACCGCCGGCACAGCAGCCACGGTAGTCAGGCAAACGATGAGCACCCCCATCACCGCGAACGATCCTCGAGCACGCTTCATGGTCCTGTTCTCCTAAGTCGGCCCTAAGTCTCGGAGATGCCTTCACCCGTGGTGCCAACCCTCGCACCACAGCAAGGGAAGGCATCTAGACGGCAGGCTTGCTCCCTCCATACCCGATAAGTAGTGTAGCAGAATCGATGGGCTAAAAGCAAGAGTTCCGAATGCGAACGGTGGCTTGAGATGGCAGATGGGCTCTGGAGCCCTCGATGTGGCTCAAACAGGGGCTGCATGTAGCATAGCGGCCCCCGGCTGTGGAGACTGCTTTGCCAGGTCGTGGAGCCGGCCTCAATCCCCAATCGCCCCTCAACGCCCTCCGCCGTTCGCTTCGCCAATCAGGAAAATGCGGTTCTTCCCTGCGCGTTTCGCCGCAAGAAGCGCCTCGTCGGCCCTCTTGAGCAGTGACTCTCGCGTGTGTCCGTCCCACGGGTACGTCGCCAGACCCCCGCTGATCGTCAGACGACCCTGCCCCGTAGTCCCCAGACAAGGAAACTCCTGCGACCGCAGCGCATCCGTGAATCGCTGGAGCACCCCCAGAGCACAATCGGGGTGCTTGGATCCTGCGACGCGAGGCCCCTCCGGATCCCAGAAGACAACCACGAACTCGTCACCCCCATACCGCGCTACGATGTCCTGTTCACGGCAATGTTTGCGGAACAACTCCCCGGTCCCGCGCAGAATCTCATCACCCGCATCGTGACCGTACGTATCGTTGTATGTCTTGAAATCATCGACGTCGAAGAGCAGGACCGTGACGTGCAAGTGCCCGGCCGCAGCATGGGCCAGAATCTCGTCGAGTTTCTCCTGGAGGTACCGCCTGTTCGGCAAGCCGCTGCATTCATCCGTGACAGCCAGTTGACGCCACTGCCGCTGCTTTGAGGCCGCCTCCAGAACGTGTCCGATGACGCTTGCGTAATGGAGCAGCTTCTGCGCATCCCCGGGACCGTACGGACCTTCTGTGCATTCTCCCACACTCAGCTGCCCCATTACCCCCGATGCCGACGTGAGCGGCGCACTGAGCACGGGCCTCGACGATGCCTCACCCGACGTAGCTACAGCACCCTGCACGACAACCGTCGCGCCGCGCGCACCGAGCGCCCCACGGACAAGTGAGGCGATTCGCTCGATCAAGGCCATAGGCCTGTCACCGAGCGACGCCAGCACCGAACCGAGTTCGGTCAGTTCTTCCATCGAAACAGCCGGGACGGCAGACAGCCGATCATCCGGAACGACAATCGAACGAGAGTAACCGAGTGCAGAATCCAACTCATCATCCTTTAGCGGGTACAAAACGTAGTCATCAGCCCCGCTGGACAGGACCCGCTGCGCAAGCGGTTCCGTCTCGCTACGGCAGCAGAGAACCAGCTTCGCTTCTTGACCGATGGCCTCACGAAGCCCTGCTACCGCGTTGTCAAGCTGAAGCAGACCCGGGTCGATGCAGGCGAGCACGGCATGGGCGCCTCGGCGGGCAAGATCGGCTATCCCCGACAAGAACGAGTCGCAAGACGCAACAGTCCAGTCCGGGTACCTCGTACGGAGCGACGCGACCAGATTGTCCCCGTCGAACCCTCGACCGACCACGAGCAGACGATCGCGGTCGAACGGCTCTCCTCTTGTCTTCGAACCGGATTTCACCGCGAATCCCTCTCGTCTTTCGATCCACCCTGGACCGGTTCATCCTCATCATCATCCGGACCGATCGCCGCAACGTCGTCACCGATCAAAGCACGCAACTCCTCCTCCGACAACAGAGGCTCGCGAAGTGAAGGCGGCGACGACGCCCCCGTGTTCTGCCGAGGGCTATCCACAGGTCCTTTACGAGACGGCGCCTTGCGTACCGGAACATTGTCATACCGCAGCCACGGAACACGACCCGCGCCGCCGGAAGAATCCACGTTACCGTCCGCGTCGTCGTCCGGGTTGTCATCCACGATGGGCGTCGAAGATTCTACTGGAGTAACCGTCGCTTCGACCGAGTCACCACGTGGCACCGTCTCATGTGTCTCATTGATCGGCCCGCGCGGGATCTCGCCCGTGGCACCGTCCGCCAGACGCTCCGGCGTGTGGGCGGCCGCAGGCGTTGTTGTGGAAGGATCAACGGCAGGCTTGCCCTCGTCCGATTCAGTCCGCGCCGCAGCCGGCGATGCCACCGCACCAGCGACAGCCGGCTGGGAATCTTGCCCGGCGTCTGCCGTGAGTGGTGGATCGGCGTGAGCGGCGTTTTCGATCGCGCGCACAGTTTCCGACGACCCCGGGAAGATCTCGCTCACCGAGACCAGAGCATCGTCCGCATTCGAGGCTACAGCCGGGGTTGGATCCGCGACGATGCTCAGCTCTTGAAGGAGATCATCCGTCACTTCCCCGGTGGCCCCGCGTTCGATAGCACCGGCCACTCGCTTTGCCGACCGTTCCACACCGTAGACGTAAACATCCGTGCCGGGCAGCGAGCGTGCGGTGATGCGGAAGAACTCCATCTCGGCCGGACTGAGATCATCCACACATACCAGAACGACCGGTGCCCATTCGCCCTGGCGGCGAACCAGCCGGGCCAAGCCGTGGTAGACGTCGCCGCATACAGCCACAGTTGACAACCCTGCCCCCAACCGTTCTTCCATACGGTCGGCTGCACTACCCTCGATCGGTGCGGAACGAATGTGTAGTACGTCGGTTTTCATCTCAATCGACGGGCCGAACATGGCGGACCTCACAGGCGTACCGAAAACGCAACGGCATCTTACCCCTCCAATCCACTGTACCTGGAGCGGCTGCGCAGGTCAACGTTTTACACCTGTGGCACCGGTTTTCCACCGGTGGGGTGCAGTACCGGTTTCCACACCTGTGGCACCGGTTTTCCACCGGTGGAACCCCGGTAGAGCTGTTTGGGCGTAGGTGGCACCTGTTTCCAACCGGCGGAGCATGTGGCATCGGATTCCATCCGATGTTCCCCCAGCCTCAGAAGAAGCGGCGAAGATCGCTGACAATCGAGTGGCGGACCGAGCGCTGACGGCGTTATTCGAGCTGATCTGCCGCTTTTACCGTGTCTGCTTCGTTGTCTCTTCGGCCAGGCTATCGGACCTGTTCCCTGCGAGGGTGCCTGTGCCGAGTGCGATGCCAAGCGTGAGTGCGGCTGTTGGGTGCGCCCCATCGGCACCACAACAAAGTAGCGGCCGACCCCCGTGTCGGCCGGTGGCTTGTGCCCCATCCATCCCGGCGCTTGGATTGCCCCGTCAGTTGTCTCGTTGCGTCGCCGGGATGGGTGGGGGGAAAGCGCCGGTTAGCCGGTGAGGAGTTGTGGATGAAAGAGCCATACGGTGGAGGATTAGCGAACCACGCCGACCCCGAGTCATGCGGTGATGCC
>JAUXGE010000296.1 GCA_030622435.1 Planctomycetota bacterium | reverse complement strand
GGTCAAGGCCGTGGGATCCCACGGGATACTGACGGATGAGGTAAATGAGCTGGTTACCCGGTACACATGGTTCGCCGAGGCCCTCCAGGCGTTGGAAGAGGAGACCGGCGAACAGACGACCGGCTGAGCCTGCCGTATCGAGGATCCCGTCTCGCGCTAGCCACGGTTCGTGGCAAGAAACCCTTCCCAATACACCGATAGTACCGATAAGGCTCGGCGGACCTCAATAGCCCGTTGATAAGGGGGTTCTTTCTCGTGTGGCACCGGCTTCCAACCGGTCAAAAAAAGCGGGCTGGAAGCCCGGGCTACAGCTTTTCCAACGGCCTGTCAGGCGTTCCTCGGACGACCACAGCACGTGGCGCCGCTTGTGAGATGACGGGGCGAGCGGGATCGGGAGGCAGTCCCCGATTCCGTGCACGGTTTCAGGGATGACAGGCCGTCCATGACGACACTCACCACCGACACCCACCGCGAGAAGATGCTTCAATGGCTCGACGCCGGGCGAAGTGATGAGTTCCTAACCATGGCCGCGCCGTACCTCGCGGTGTGTCCGGACGATGTGCAGGTTCGTCTATTTGGCGCCAGGGAGTACTTGAAGCTCGGCCTGATAGGTCCTGCATGCGAGCAAATGGAACCCGGTGACCTTCCCGTTGATTTGCCGGAGGAGTTCGCAGCCGTCCGTGACACGCTATCGAGAATCCCCGCTCGCGTGACGCCATGGTCGAGTCGAGAGAGACGCTTTGAGGCCAACATCAGGGTCCTGTCGGACCGAGGCGTGGATGTCGATTCCATACGCGATTCCTGGAACGCCGGTCAGGATCGCTTCGAGGTGTTCACCGACGTGCGCGGTGTGGACCAGGTTCGCATGAGGGGCACCCAGGGGGGGTGGCAGTGGATTCCAGTCTTCGGGGATCATCGTGCGACGGCGGAGGCCCTGCCATTGCCGGACGACATCGGTAAGCACATGCCGGGTCCCTACATATTCGAGGGACTCGACCTCGGGTGGCTTTTCCGGCGTGTGTACGATGCGACGCGCGACACGTTCCTGGGCTACAGTTGTCCTCTGTTCGTCTTGGAACCGGACCCTGCCTTGATCGCGCTCGTGATGCATCTGCACGACTGGCCGGACATCTTCTCGGATGAGCGGGTCTTCTGGTTCGTCGGCGATGCGTGCACGGACCGTCTGCGAACGCTGTGGACTCATGAGCCGGACCTGGCCTTGCCGCGGAGCGCGTTCAGGCTCAACTCCTTTCGCCCGCCGGCCGACCCCGGAGCGATTCGGATCGTCGAAGCGGCGGCAAACGAGATCGACGTTGTTCTGAAGCGTTCGCTGGCCGATCTCGAAGCTCGCTACGCATCCCGTGATCGGTCGTACTATGCAAGGCGCTTTGACGAGGCGCTGTCTGGGGAGGGCCCGCCGCTGCGCATCCTCGCCGCCGTCAGCATCCATACGACCTTCCTCCAGTATTCGATGCGCGACGCCAAACATGCGTTCGAGGAACTGGGTCATCAGTGTGTCGTCCTCACCGAGCAGACGCCCTACGGTACGATCGGTCCGTTGACCTACCACGACACCATACGGGAACTTGACCCCGATCTCTTCTTCAACATGGATCATCTGAGACCTGAGTTCGAGGGCCTTCTTCCCTCGAACCTGCCGCTGCTTACCTGGGACCAGGATCAGTTGCCGCAAGTGTTCACCAGGAAAAACATCGAGCGCATCGGGAAACTGGACTTCGTGGCGGGCTATTCGAAAATCCGTTGCCTTGCGAACGGATGCAACCCGGCGCAGCTCCTCCAGGCTCGCGTTCCGACCTGCCCCGAGCAGTTCAGCGGTGATCCGCTCAGCGACGATGAGCGCACTCGTTATACGTGCGACGTCGCTTATGTCAGCCATGCGTCACAGACCCCGAAGTCCTTTCATGAACAGGAGCGAGCGGCGTACAAGGATGAGAACGTCAAGAAGCTGCTCGACGTGATGTACGAGCTGACTCCCCCCGCGCTCGAGAAGTATGATGTGATGGGAGGCTACGTGGCACTTATGATCCTCGATGAGAGCGTTCGGCGGTGCGGTTTCGCCATGCCCGAGCAGGAACTCCGCGACCGGCTGGTCGGGTGGTATCTGTGGCGACTCGGCGATCGCCTGTTCCGCCATCAGGCTCTCGAGTGGGTAGCAGACTGGGCGCGTCGCACCGGTCGATCGTTGCGGATTTACGGCAATGGTTGGGACGAGCATCCGACGCTCGCTCCGTTCGCGGCGGGTCCGGCCGACAACGGGCGGGAGCTGCTTTGCGTCTACCGAGCAGCCAAAATCAATCTCCAACTGATGCCGGCCGGATTCGTCCATCAACGCGCCCTGGACGGGCTCGCGGGAGGCGGATTCTTCCTCAGTCGAACGGCCCCGAGCGATGTGAGAGGCCTCCTTCTGCGGCGCCTCGATAACCGCATCCGTGAGCTCGGCATCGGCACGACCAGTGAACTTCTTGCCTCCTCGGACGACATTCTCAACGCTTTGCTGAAGGAGTATCTGGGGGAATGGCTGACCCGCATCGATCCACGTGAGAACGACCTCCTAAACCAGATTCGTTCTGCAGCCGAACCGCTTCAGGCCGAAGAGGTCTTTCCGCACCTCAATGCGATCCTTTTCGATTCGGCGGCGACGTTTGCCGAGAAGGCGGATCGATTCATCGATGACCGCGAAGCCCGTCGTACGATCGTCGATGAGATGCGCCGTGTTGTCGTCGATCGTTTCAGTTATCGACCCACCATGAACCGCTTCCTGCACGCTATGAGCTGGTACTTGCGGAACGCCGCAGAATGACGACCCGGACCGGCGTTGCGGTTCCTCTCGTCGATCTGGTATCGCAACATGCCCCGATCCGGGCGGAGTTGCTCGAAGCCGTAGAGCGCCTGTTGGGCCACGGGCAGTACATACTCTGCCTGAATGTGGGGGAGATGGAAAGCATGCCGGGACGCGACCGTACAGTCCGCCACCCCTCCATCGAGATGGGAAAAGCTGATTCGTTGCTCACCATCGAGCAGCCGACGGTTTCCTTCAGGTCGATCCGGTAACTGGCGATATGGGACTAACGACCCCTCAGGAGGGAAGTGTAAGAGCCATTTTGCCTGTTTTGCTTTATTTCGAGCATGCTGATGAAGGGCAGGAGGCTTTTCAGCGGTTGGCGTATGAGGGTGAGTTCTACTCCAAGGCATTCTAGAGGACGAGCCGCGCACGTGTGCGGTGTAGGTAACCGCTCCCTCACGGTCGCGGCTCGGAACGCGATGGCGGTTCGGTATGACTAGCTTGGAATATAGTCGATTCTCCAGCATTGCTCATGTCTGATATGTTTCTCATTCCATACGTCCGAAGCGTTTGGCAAACGCTTGCGCATCGTCTCGGCGAGGAAGGGAGGATGGCAGTCTTCGGCGCCGGAGCGCATACGCGCTGGCTGTTCTTGGTGACGTCGGATCTCCCTCAGTTACCTATTACGTGCATAATCGACGATCAGCCCGAGGTCACAAGGCTGGACGGATACGATGTCTGCCGGCCCGACGAAGTAGATGTCGAATCGCTCGACCTGATCCTCGTCTCTTCCGATTGCTGGGAGGAGGAGTTGTCCAATCGCATGGTCGGGCTCTGGGGGGATCGGATCGAGATGGTTCGTCTTTATGACGGTCTGCCGAGAGGCCCATACGACAAGACGGACGATCGCGCGGAGACATTGCGCTGCCTGCGCCAACTGGCGCCGACGAAGTCTGTGGAATCTCGTCTTGTCGTGATCGTGTCGGACCAACCCCGATCGCGCGAGGCGAAGATCGGGCATGCCCTGCGCGAAGCGGGGTGGAGACCCGTGTTGCTGCATCGCGGCAAGCCAACCTTCGATACATCACGTTTCTTCGACAGCGTGCGGCGGTTCGGGCATGAGTGGGAAGCACTGCGGTTCGCCTGCGACTACTCGCCCGTTATCTTCCACATCATGGTCAACAGCGACTATCGGATTGCCTCGCTGTTCGTGCGTCACAGGCCCGGTTTGATCGTGATCGACTCGTACGATCTCGTTGCGGGAATGTATACGGACGAATTCCTGGTCGCGCATCGAGACTTCGCCCACGAGATCGCCCGGGAGCGGTATTGCCTGGAACACGCGGACGGCATCTGCTCGCGCAGTCGTGAGCCCGCGGTCCTCGAAGATGCGTGGGGATACAAACTCGCTCCCCGTCTATTTTTGCCGGACGGTTGCTGGAATAGAGTGGTGACGGCGGAACCGCGGCGGGAAGGCGGATTGCGTATGGCGTATGTGGGCAGGCTCCACCGGGGTTCCCGTTACGGCGAGCGGTTCGCAGCATGCGGATGCAACCTGGCATTGGCGCGGGCGCTCGTGTTCCAGGGGATACATTTGCATGCGTACCCGTCGCCCGGACAGATGGACCGGTACGAGAAAAGGACGGTTGTGGAATACCGGGAGCTGGCGCGAACGAATCCCTGTTTTCATCTGCACGAGCCGCTGCCACCGGATCGACTGGTTGGCGAACTGACCGGATACGATCTGGCCATGTCGATTTATCCGGAGCGTTTCGTCCCGACGGGTACCCCCCGGGATTTCCGAGCGGAGAAGCTCAAACACTGCACGACTGATGAGTTTTTCGACTACATTGACGCCGGTTTGCCGATTCTCCACAACCTCTCGCCCGACTCGCTCTTGTCGGGCATGCTGAGCCGGCATGATATCGGCGTTGACGCGGGTGCCTGGCCGATCGAAGAATGGGCAAGCCGACTTCGGCAGGTCGATCTTGCGCCCATGCGTGAGCGAGTTGCGCAGGCGCGCGAAGCGTATGACGTGCGTCACGGGGCTACGTCCCTGACGGCGTTCTACACACGCCTTCGTGACGACGTCGCCACAATGGAAACGGAAACATCCACACGGTTCGAAGAGCCATCGGATGCGGACCGTAAGGACGAATGTCGACTGGCTCTCGTTTGAAGAGTATTCCAGTTTCCCGAGCACCTCGAAGAGTTCGTGCGGGATGAGGAAACCTTTCCCATCAATCTTCAGATCGATCGGACCCGTGAACCACTGCGACAATGAGTGCCCGGGCCACATGACGACAGCCGTGCTGGAGGCGGTTTTGAACCTGTGCCTGTGCGTCAACCGGAAGGTGTCGGAATACTGCTTCAGTGATGTGCAGGGACGATCGTTTCAAGGGGTCGGCTGAGTGGGCGTCGCCACGGAGTCCTTGAGCGTCTTGACGTGCATCAGTGCGTGCCACGATGCCGTCAGGATCCGCTCAACCCGATCGTCCATGAACTCTGCATGGCCGAGCCTTCGAATCGGCCTTGGTGGAGCACTAGCCAGCGCTCGCACACGAGCCGCGTCTGCGTTCCACTCCCAGGACAAATATCGGCCATCCTCCGGGCCCAGCTGCAGAACCAGCTGCGGGGTCGAACGCAGTGATGGGTGGCAGCAGGCAAAGGAAGACTGCGGCGATGCACTTCGACGACCGGAGTCCAGCCACCATCGTGGGCAGGCAGGACCCAGGAACCGCGCCAGCGGACGGGCGCCTCACACTGGGCGTCCCCTTTGATTCCAGGTTCCATCCCGCGGTTCGCCGGATCATGCCGGATTCGTATTCGGTGCCCCTTGCGGCAGATGGATGTTACCGTTTGCATCCGTAGCGGGAACCAAGTAGGATATCTCGGCCCTTGACATTGGCGCAGGGTCTGTGCGGTCGGTTACGTTAACCAGGTTTGATGAGGGTATGATCCATGAAAGCTCGATTCGTGATTTTTTCGGCAATCCTTATGATCGGCGCGGGTGTGGCCTTTTGGCAAGTGGACGTCATTCCATCTGCGGTTGCGGGCGATGAGATCGTAGCGGCCGCGGCGATGACGATTCTGCCAACCGGCTCGGACGATGCCGAATTCGTCGGTTCCAGCAAGTGCAAGAAGTGTCATAACAAGGAACACAAGAGCTGGAAGGAGACCAAGAAGTTCAAGACACTCGATACCCTCAAGCCCGGTGCTGCAGTCGAGGCGAAGCAGAAAGCCAACCTCGATCCGCAG
>JAUXGE010000086.1 GCA_030622435.1 Planctomycetota bacterium | reverse complement strand
GTCCGGAGGTCAGCAGCAGCGTGCAGCCATCGCCAGAGCGTTGATCAATGATCCACTGCTGATCCTAGCCGACGAACCGACGGGCAACCTGGACTCGGCGACCGGTGAGATGATCCTCGGTATATTCGATCGCCTGCGCGACGAAGGCAGGACAGTCGTGGTGGTGACCCACGACCAGGACGTCGCGCACCGATGCGACCGGATCATCACCCTACGCGACGGGAGAATCGTGGAGGACGTTGCCGGTCGATCCCGTTCTTCCGCTCAGCCTTCAACTAGTCGCGTCACCGCCACCGATTAGGGTCGCACAGACGCGCTTCACCACCCCCGACTCACAACTGATCACCCTTAGCGAGTTACCTTCATTAACCCTCTGGAGGGATAGGGGAACTGCCTAGTTTCACATCGCATCAGCGATTCCTTTCTGCTTTTCAGGGGCCTGGTGAAGGCCCTTGATGACGTAAGTCTTTGCAAATACGCAAGTTACAGCGCAATCGACTTCTCTCGGAAAAGCCACAAAAACAGTGAAGCCGAGCGGATGAGATCGCCGATCTTACCTTTAATCCCTATAATTCCCAAAATGCCTAACTCAACCAATATAACGGGGTAAGACGCAGACGAGCCTAAGCCGGCGCGGCGGCGGTCTGTTCGTCTATCGAGAGGCCTAAGGAGTCCCAAGATGTTGAAGCAGAAGAAGGAACTGTCCATTGACCAACTTTGGAAGCTGTATCTCAGGACGCGCGCCGTCGACTTTAGGAACAAGATAGTCGTGTACTACAGCCATCTCGTGCACTCTCACGCGGCGCGGCTGTCCAGGAAGCTGCCCGCCCAGGTGTCGTACGACGAGATCTGCAGCGCGGCGTTCGACGGGCTGATCGAGGCGGTGGAGGCATACGATCCGGAGAGAAAAGCCAAGTTCGAGACGTTCTGTCAACAGCGAATTTCCGGGGCCGTCATGGACTGGCTCCGAAGTCTGGATCCTCAGAGCCGCACAGTCAGAACGTTCGAGAAGAGGCGGATGCTCGCCAGAGAGACTCTCGGAGCCGACATGGAGCTCTCCCCCTCGCAGCATGATCTGGCCTCCCGTCTCGACATGTCTGTCGACCGCTACGACTTCCTCTCCCGTCTTTCGCAGCTTGGCAAAGAGGTCCACTTCTCGGCGATGGAGCCTGCAGGTGAACGCCATGCCCAGGGTTCTTCCCACACTTGGGATATCCGTGATCCCCGCAGCGAGGATCCGGCCGTCCGTGTATCCCGCGAGGTGCTCACCGAACACCTGGCCAAGGGGCTGGCACGTGAAGAACGCCTGGTTCTCGTGCTCTATTACTTCGAGGAAATGACGATGGCGGAGATTGGGAGCGTGCTCAACCTCTCCGAGTCACGCGTCAGCCAGATTCACAAGGAGATCCTCATGCGTCTGCGGCAGCGCTTCGCCGGGACGCTCACCGAGGAACTCGTGGCATAGAACAATCTCGCTTTCCATGGAGTGAGCCGCGGACTTCAATCGCGCGGCTTCTCGCCCACAATGCGTGATCACTGAATCCCAAACCGGTTTCTCACCGCTGAGAACGCCGAGGACGCTGAGGTCTACGAAGAACCTGCTATACGCATCCCGTTGAGAAAGTGCGCTTTGCTGTCCGACTTCCGGCAGCCGGGGGCAGCATCTTGCCTGCCGCATGTCCGCTCCTTGACAGTCGCGGTTCTGATTGGGAGCGCAGCCTATAATTGGGATTCGTGTGACCTCACTCGGGCGGCGCACCTGCCAGCTCCGCGATACAGCGGATGTGCCGATCGTCGGTGCCGCAGCAGCCGCCGAGGATCTTGATCCCGAAGCGACGGTGGACCTTCAGCATGGCTTCCGCGAACTCCTCAGGGGATTCGGCCTTGTCAACGTGATCGAGGTTGTCGAGTTCCTCGGGGCTAAGGGCCGACGCGTTCGCCTGCAAACCGAGCATACCCTTCGATAGACTCGGCGACCGCCCCGTCTCCCGCTCCATCGCCTCCGCAAATACGGACGGATGCGTACAGTTGACCATGTAGCCCAGCGGTGCCGGATCGACGTCGGTGTCGATCCGGGCGACGACCTCGTGCAGCGGTGTGCCGTCGAGCAGGGTGCCGGTCGGACGGATGATGAAGCTGGGGATGTAGGGGATCCCGCAGGAAGCCATTGCCGTAGCGATTCCGACGGCCTCGCCGGCGGCCGGCAGGGTGGAAGCCAGGAGGAAATCCACGCCGGCATCGGCCAAGGCTTGCGCTTGCGTGCGATGGAAGCTTGCAGCCTTCTCCTGCGCCAGAGCTTCGGCCGGGTCGTAGGCGTCCCCCGCGCAGCCCATCAACCCGCCGATGAAGACACGATCGGCGTAGTCGCCGTAGCTTTGGCGGATTGAGTCCAGGAACCGAAACCCGTCCCCGTTGACGTCCCGATCCGCGAGCCCGGCCGCTCGCAGCCGGTCCGGGTTGGCCCGCCACGTCGGGGTCAACAAGATCATGTGCAAACCGAATGCCTGACCGATGTCGATGTAACCCCGGTAGATTCTCTCGAGCGCCGCGCGTCCCTCCGGTTCATAGATCATCCCGGCGTTCACGACATGCGGATCGAGCCGTATGCCCGTACCTCTACGCAGCCGCTCGACGATCGCACCCTCGGTGAGGAGGACCGAAGCGTCGCGGATGGCGTCCGGAAAGGTCATACGTCCTCCTCCGTGACCATGGGCGAGTTGTATCTAACCGTCACCGTAAGCGAAGGTCTTTTCATAACGACCTCACAACCCGTCAGACTGACCTGAAGCTTACTGCGGTCTGATTGCACATCAACTTCGCAAACCGCTCGAAGGTCAGGTCCGGCGCTGGCTCGGTGTAGGCGCCCCTCCTTCCATCGGGCCTGTTCGACAGCAACAGACAGGTTGCGTTATAGCACCGTTCCCGCATCAACCGTCGAAGAGACTCCTCGCAGCGTCTCGCATAGGACGCCGCCTTGAATTCACGGAAGACTTCGAAGTGCTTCTCGTCAACTCGCACGGGCCGTGTCGATTCTTCGGCCTCTTCAAGTAGCAGCACATATCCGACGAACGGGTGTGGGGAGTGCAAAAAAGCTCCCTCGCGAAACGCGGTCCAGATGTCGTGTGCGTTTCCGACGGCTTCTTCAACACGATTGTTGTAGTTGTTGCCGAAAGAGGGTCCGCAAAGCGCTTTGCATTCCACAGATGCCAGGAGCTTCCCATCGGCGACAACCGCAACGTCCCATTGCTTCGTCGGGCGGAAGAAGCCGGGGAGCGTGACATTCGCCCTGGCGCTGTGGAAGATGGCATGCCGTGGAATTCCAGCCTCAGCCAGCATCGCTCCAATCAGTGCGTTGAAACCATCGAGTTGCTTGCCGCCAGTGGCAGCACGTCGGTTCCCCGCGTCGCGTTGCCCGGTCCTCGATCCTTGGCGGCGCCCCTGAGCGCCTCTGGTCACCCAGAAGTGACGCACCGCACGAGCCACTCGCTTATCGAGATCAGTGTGCCTCGGTTGCACAGGCATCGTGGAACTCAACCTCAACGTTTCCGAACAAGGTCTTCGTCTCGTCAGAGACTCGCCGAAAGGCCGCCTTCACGTATTGAGGGTCGATCTCCACGCCGATGCCGTTCCTCGCGAACTTGGCCGCAGCCACCAACGTCGAGCCCGTTCCCAAAAAGGGGTCAAAAACGGTATCACCCACGAAACTGAACATTCTGATAAGCCGCTCCGCGAGCTCCACCGGATAAGGGGCCGGGTGGTTCCTGGTCGACGCCCCGGTCAGACCACTCCAAATCTGCTGGAACCACTTATGATGGTCCGTGGACGAAATCAGGCTCAGAATACGCGTATCGAGTGAGGGCTTTCGGTAACCACCGGGCTTGCGCTGCATCAAGATAAACTCGACGTCGTTCTTGATTACGGCGTTGGGCTCGTAGGGTTTGCCCAGGAAGGAAGAACCACCCTCGACCTCATATGCCGCGTTGGCGATCTTGTGCCAGATGATCGGGGTAAGGTTATCGAAGCCGATCCGCCGGCACCGTTCCTGGATCGAGGCATGCAAAGGCATGACCAGGTGGCGACCGTTGTTTCGCCGCCTTGAAAGGCAGACATCCCCAACCACGCATACCAATCGCCCCCCGGGGACGAGGAGCTCAAAGCACGTTTGCCATACCTTGTCCAGTTCGTCCAGGAACGACTCGTAGTCCGCGACATGCCCCAGCTGGCCATCCTCATCCCGGTAGCGCTTTAGCGTCCAGTAGGGCGGAGACGTAACGACCAGATGAACAGAATTCGCCTCGAGGAAATCGACTTCCCGCGCGTCGCAGTGGTAAACCTGGTGCATCGAAGGCACTTCGTGCAGGGCACACTCCACAAGAGCGTAGCGCCGTGGATCGCGCACAATGCTCGGGAGATCGCGTTGCGGATCAGCCAGATTGCGAAAGTTCTCTGGCACATATTCCGCCAAGTTCGACCCACTTGTATTCCCAGTCCTGGTGTTAGAACTCGGCATCTGGATTCCTTTGAGATCGCGTACGCGAGCCAACCGGGTTTCCGGGCATCCTACCCCATATGCTTGACCACCGCCTGGCCGAACTCGCTGCACTTGAGCAGTTTCGCGTCGATGCCCTCCCGGCAGCGGCGGCCGATCACTCATACTGCTGGATGCCCTCAGTCAATCCCACGCATCCATGGAAACTGTAGCTGCCCTTCAAGCTCGATGTTATGTTGCTCGAGAATCATTCTTATGTACGACCGCATCAGCGGATTCGCAAACCTGTAGTAACCCTGTCGAACGCGTACGAGGATCCCCTGTTTGGCCGGGCTCACCAAACGTCCAAGGTAGCTGCTCAAGCTCTCGATGCGTGGTTTCGTGCCGGTCAACATTGCGACATTCTCTGCAATCTCCTGCACCTGAACCTCTTGAGATTGTGCGTAGGACACTGCCCAGAGAACATGTTTGTACATCTCGGTTTTGCGTTTGACCGTGATCACGGCGCCTTGATACGCGTCGCGCAAAGTGGCTTCACCGATCCTGATTGCACGCTGCAGGGCCTTATCGTACTCCGGTTCTGCAACCACAACTTTGGCTCCCGGGTCGGTCTGCAATACCTTGCCGGCTTCCTCCGCCGAGTATTTGCATAGCAAATGCGTGTAGAAGGGAAAACCGTCCGAAAGGGCGATGATCTTGCGGCGGACGGTGTGTTGGAACGTAACGGATGCACGGTGCTCACCAGTACTCACGATTTCGTCAAGCTCCTCATTCTTCATTCTGTCGAGCTTGATCTGTGCGAGAGATCGAGTGAGAGACTGATGCTCTCCGACCAGATCAGTGAGCGTCTCCGCGACACCGCAGACGATGATTTTCGTTTTGCTGGCGTCGTCCGAGAAATGCTTCAGTGTCTCTGCCAAACGCGTGTGCGTCGTTGTGTCTTGGATGCGATCATACTCGTCGATGATGAGCAACCCCTCGCGCTGCCCGAACTGTCGCAGCAACAGCGCTGGTCCGATTCGCCCACTGGCCGGAACCGCGCGCTGCACACTGCGCATCCTCTTGCCAGCCGATGCGGAAACCGGACCCACGGCCAGTGCTCCCTCACGCCCCGAGTTGCGTTCCAAAACATCAGGAAGGAAGCCCTCGCCGGCCGCCACCAGCAGTTGTCCGAATATCGAGTCGTATGTACTGTCCTTCTGGCAGCGTACGAGATGCGTGGCTTCGTCTTGGAAACCCGCGAAGAAGTACGCCAGCAAAGCCAAGGATGTCTTGCCGACGCCCCGTTCGCCGAAAATGGCGACCTGTCGCCCAGGAGTCCTCAGTTCGCTCCGCAGCAACTCGACATCCTCCCGCCGGCCCTTGAAGAAATCGGGGAGATCGATTGGGGCAAAAGGCCGAAAGGCCTGATCGCAACGAGCGAGGAAGTCCAGCCATGACTCGTGGCTATATTGCATATCGAATTCGCCTGGGACGAAACCTCTCCGACAAGCCGAGTTCCTGCGCAACCGCAGAATGGTACGCGAGCCAAACGGGTTTCCGGGCATCCTACCCCATATGCTTAATCATCGCTTGGCCGAATTCGCTGCACTTTAGCAGTTTGGCGTCGATGCCCTCGCGGCGCATGAGGCGTTCGAAGTCGTAGGTGACCTCTTTCGCGCCGATCGCGCCGTCAATGCCCTTGATGATCAGGTCGGCCGCCTCCGTCCAGCCCATGTACCGGAACATCATCTCGCCCGACAGCACGACGCTGCCCGGGTTGACCTTGTCCTGATCGGCGTACTTCGGGGCGGTGCCGTGGGTGGCCTCGAAGATGGCGTGGCCGGTGTCGTAGTTGATGTTGCCGCCGGGCGCGATCCCGATTCCGCCGACCTGGGCGGCCAGGGCGTCAGAGATGTAGTCCCCGTTGAGGTTCATCGTCGCGATGATGTCGAACTCGTTCGCCCGCGTGAGCACCTGCTGGAGTGCGATGTCGGCGATGGCGTCCTTGACGAGAATCTTGCCTGCCGCCACCTCCTTCTCCTGCTCGGCGTTGGCGGCCTCTTCCCCCTTGTCCTTCTTGGTCTGCTCCCAACGTGACCAGGAGTACGTCTTGTCGGCGAACTCTCGATCGGTCAGGGCATAGCCCCAGTCCCTAAAGGCGCCCTCCGTGTACTTCATGATGTTGCCCTTGTGCACGAAGGTGACGCTCTTGCGACCGTACTTCAAGGCGTAGTTGATGGCCGCCCGAACGAGGCGTTCGGTGCCCTCGCCGCTGATGGGCTTGATGCCGATGCCGCTGGTTTCCGGGAAACGGATATTCTTGACGCCCATGGCATCCTGCAGGAACGCAATGACCTTCTTGACCTCCGGAGTGCCCGCCTCCCATTCGACGCCGGCGTAGATGTCCTCCGTGTTCTCACGGAAGATCACCATGTCCACCAACTCGGGCTTCTTCACCGGGGATGGCACTCCCTTGAAATAGCGCACGGGGCGCAGGCAAACGTACAGGTCCAGCATCTGCCGCAACGCTACGTTGAGCGAACGGATGCCACCGCCGATCGGCGTCGTCAGAGGTCCTTTGATTCCGACCAGGAACTCCCTGAACGCCGTGACGGTGTCTTCCGGCAGCCAAGTCGCGTACTTGTCGTAGGACTTCTGACCCGCGAACACTTCGAACCAGACGATCTTGCGCTTCCCGCCGTAAGCCTTCTCGACGGCGGCGTCAAAAACATTCACGGATGCTCGCCAAATATCCCGACCGGTCCCGTCACCCTCGATGAAGGGGAGGATCGGCTGATCGGGGACGTTGAGCCCCTGCGGTGTCATGGTGATCGGGGAACCATCCGTCGGTGGAACGAGGTTTTCAAACTTCATTTTCTGCAAGCCTCACTTTCACTGATGTCGAACATGTCGCACGATTCGGTCGCAGGCCAATCACGAAACGGTGAGATGATTACCCTGCGAGAATCTCCTCCGAAATCCCTAGAGCACGCATGCTAATCGGCTTGACAGACCTCGTCAACGAAACGCGCGTGCTGAGACGCAGAGCAGCCAATAGTGATGGGGAGTGGCTCTCTCTCTTGCCGTCACAGATGAACGAGCTTACTTCCGTCGGGGGAGAGGTGACGCGCCACCATCCCCGCCGATATGCGCTACCGGCGCGGTCGGATGGTGAGCCGACAACGATGGTGCGAAGAAACGACCGCGCCTACCTGATGGCCAATCGAGAGATGGCCTCGACCTGGCGCGGCGTCAGCGTATCTGACAACGGCCGGTGAGAACGCGGGCCGGATGCCCGCGCCGCACCTGCAATCAACAAGGGCGGTCGAACCTGTCCTGGGTTACTTATCCCTGGCTCGGGTTCGGCTCGCATCACCGACCGTGATCTTGGCCGGGGTCGACACGAAACTCTGAAGCTGGTTGTGCGAGTCCATGAGAATCGTGGTCGAGTCCGTCCGCGCCCTCAAGGTGAACTCACCCGCCGCATCCGGTGAGGCAACAAACTCGTAGGCACCCAGGTAAGACCGCTGGGTCGCGTTGATGCCCTTGCCGAACAGGACCCCACCTAGCCGACCCAAGGTCTGATCCACCGCATCCAGTTTCTGCTGATTCCTGAACACGTAGTCCGAACGCGACGTATCGACGATCGCCTGTTGGCGTGACAGCGTGCCGCTTGTTCCACCCTCAGCCTCGAGCGTGACCTGGTATACGCGAAGGTCCAACACGCCGCTGACGAAGACGTCCACCGCCACAGTGCCGCCCGGGGCGATGTTTCGCCGGGACGCGACCAGCGTGATCGCCGGACCGCCGGGTATCGCCTTCGCCTCACCCCATAATTGCGTCACGCGTGCCGCATGGGAAGGCGACAGCCCTGACATCAGGACGGCACTCGAGGCGGCGTTGAACGACACCGCACCGACCGTCAGCAACCGGGCACCCGAGACTATTGCCAGCGAATCTCCCTGGTGTTTCTCCCATTGTTCGCCGAAGCGAACGGCCGCCGGGCCGGACAAGGTCAGCACGACGTCCTTGCCGTCACGCGTCTCTATTGCCTCGGCATCCGTGATTTCCTGACCCGTCAGCGCTGCCTTCTGCGCAACGTACACCGTCCGGGTCCGATCGAGCATCATTGCCTCGTAGCCCGCCGCCGGCGCCGTGGAAGTCCACCGCATACTGACGGTGTCCCGCTTAGCCGACCGGACTTTCTCATCCGCCTGCGCGGATCCGAGCCCTACCATGCACCATCCGACACAAGCCAACGTTATCCAAACCATGGTCTTTCGCATCGTACGATTCCTTTCCGAAATTCATGCACCCCTACGCCGGGCAGTGCTGACCCTACCGGCATCGATTCACGATCCACCTGTGATCCTTGACGTGCGCTCCGCGTTTTCCCCCAATGCCCGGAACACCCCACTTCGAGATCTGCACGGACATACACCCCACAGATCCCTCACACGATATATGTACCACAAGACTATGCGGACCTGCAAGGTTCACTCAAGGATTTCTCTGCAAACCGGGGGGTATTATAGCTCTAAGTTGACAGAGTACATGAATTCAATTGTCACAGTAATACTTCAGTATTGAATTGTTCGAACATGCCCCTGTGAAAGCTCATATTGCCTCCTCAGGCATGGTTTGAAGAGTCCGCGGCACCCAATTCAGGATCGACTCCACGGCAGGCTTGCCGGATCGATGTTGCCCCCGGTCAGAATGACGCCGACACGCTGGGCGGGCAACTGGACACGCCGGGACAGCAACGCAGCCAACGGAACGACTGATGACGGCTCGACGACGATCTTCATTCGCTCCCAGATGAGTCGCATCGCCTCGATGATTTCCATCTCGCTCACGGTCACGACACTCGCGACGTGTTGCCTGATGATCGAGAACGTCAACCTGCTCAGAGGCATGCGCAGACCGTCTGCTACCGTCTCGCGGTTGCTTGCCGGAACGACCTTGCCGGCCTCTATGCACCGTGTCGCGTTGTCTGCCTGTTCCGGTTCGGCGCCGATGAGCTTCGTTCGCGGTGACACGGCGGAGACGGCCAACGCGGTTCCACTGATCAAACCGCCGCCGCCGATTGGAGCCATCACCACATCGAGATCGGGGACATCCTCACAGAGTTCCAGCCCGGCCGTTCCCGCTCCTGCGATAATTCGCGGGTCGTCGTAGGCGTGCAGGAACGTGGCACCGGTTTCGGAGAGAACTTTCTCGGAAAGGACTTCCCTATCCTCGGCAGTCGGACCGCAGAAGTAAATCCGGGCTCCATAACCCGCGACGGCGTTCTTTTTCACTTCCGGTGCCTGCTCAGGCATGACGACGTGCGCTTCGATTCCCCGCCACTTCGCGGCAAGAGCTATTGCCGCAGCGTGGTTTCCGGAGGAATGGGTAGCCACGCCGCGAGATGCTTGGTCGTCGTCCAACGAGAACACGGCATTCGTGGCTCCGCGAATCTTGAAGGCGCCGCATTTCTGGAAGTTTTCGCACTTGAAGAACAAATTCGCGCCGGTCATCTCGTCCAAGGCGTAGCAAGTGAGAACGGGAGTGCGGTGTACACGGGTACGGACGACCGCATGAGCGGCTCGAATGTCGTCAATGGTCGGAATGCCGGGCATCTGTCATCCCCCCACACATGTCCGACCCCTCGAGAGTTTCATGAATTTGTCGTAGAGGCGGCGTGTGACAGGCCCTACGCGACCGTCGGCAATCGGCTTGTCGTCGACTGAAGTGACTCCGAGAACATCGACGGCCGTGCCGGACACGAACACCTCGTCGGCCGCGCATATCGTGGGCACGTCGAAGGCCCCCTCGGTGACCGGCAGGCCGATGGCCTCGCTGCATTCCAGCAGAACTCCCTGCGTAACGCCGTGCAAAATCGAGTCGGTCCGAGGCGGGATCGTCAGCTTCCCGTCCTTCGCAATGAAGAGGTTGCTGCTCGTACACTCACGCACCTCGCCCTCCGCGGTTACGAAGAGGGCGTCGTCGTATCCGCGTCGAAACGCCTCGTTCTTGGCGAGAACGTTGGGCAAAAGGGTGATCGCCTTGACGGAGCAGCGCGCCCATCGCGTGTCGAGTGTGGTCATCAGGCGCGCACCGCGCTGCCGCAGTTCGTCGGGCAGGATCGGCAGAGGTCGGAACGTCATGATGATCGTAGGTGTCACATCCTTGGGGAACTCGTGGGAGCGGGGGGCAACACCACGCGTAAGCTGCACGTAGACCATCGTTTCGGAGAATCCGCTTCGGCGCAAGCCCTCCTCGATGATCGGCTCGAGCGGATTCTTGTCGAAATCGTACTCGATCCGTATCGCCGCAGTACTTTTGCGCAGCCGCTGCATGTGTTGCTTGAGCAGAAACGATCGACCGCCGAACGCCATGAGTACTTCATACACCCCGTCGCCGAACTGAAGACCGCGGTCCTCCACCGAAACCGTGGCCTCGGCAATCGGACCGAACACTCCATTCACATAGGCCAATTCCGCCATCCATCCTCCTTGCTTACCCTTCCGGCGCGGGGCGTCCCAGCGCCGCGCGAACCATCGCCAGCCAATGAAGACACTGATCCCGACGTGTCTGATCGCGCAGCGTGCCCATCAGCGCGGTCAGGTGCTTGTCGGCTGCATCGTATTCCTTCAGATCGCGGGCATACATGATGCCCAGCAGTAACCGTACGTTCCCCGCCTCCGACGAATCTGGATAACACGCCACACATCGGTCGAAAGCCGCGGCCGCCTCTGGGGCGCGACCATGATCGTAGAACTCACGTGCGATTCCGAGCTGGTGACGCTCCGAAAGGCATTGCGTGGGATCGATGGTGAGTAGCTCCTCGTACAGACGACCGGCCTCCTTGACGTCACCACCTTCCATCGCGCCGCTGATGCGGCTCCGCAAATCGGCTATCTGGTCGAAGCGGTGTTCCTCGGTCGCCCGGACCTTGGGATCCACCGAGACGGGGCGCGCAACGGTGCCGTACTGCGCACGGGCGGCGGCGGCGGGATCGGACAAGGCCGAAGTGAGCTGACGCCGCTGATGCCACCGCTTCCACAACGCCAATATGTCGAACTGATCTCTTGGAAGACAGCGAATGAACAGCAACCCCAGCGCGCTTGCGAAGCCGAAGAAGTAGCCGGCCAGGTGGGCGCTGTATGCGACGGCCTCCTGTCCACCAAGGCTCGGGGAGATGATGTTGTCCCAGACGATGATTTTCAACCCGATGATGACCATCGCCGGCAGCTCGAAGAAGTGAATCAGGATGAACACCCACACCAGCACGGTCACGCGGCTGCGGGGAAAAAGCGCAAGATACGCCGTCGTGACCGCCGCAATGGCCCCCGACGCACCGACAAGCTGCGAGGGGACAGTCGCCATCAACGCATACCCCCACGCAGCGAAGACACCACCGGAAATGTAGAATAGAAGATACTGCAAGTTGCCCATCTTCGCATTGACGCTGTTGCCGAACACCCACAGAAACAGCATGTTGCCGAGCAGATGCCAGGCGTCGGCGTGCAGAAACTGATACGTGAAGAACTGATGAAACGCCGGTTGGTCCGATTGAAACGTGAGGTACAGATTTCTGAACTGAGTAGCCGGCGTATTAGCCAACATGACGTTGAACACGAGAAACAGCAACGCATTCACTCCGATCAGCGCGAAGTTGACCGTCGGAGTACGTTTAATCTCGGATTCGGTTCGGATTGGAATGACAAGCAGCATGGCATCCCACGATCACCGCGGCATGGACCTCGGCGCCATGTTCGTCGCACGGCTTGGTGGGTCGTTGCCTGTGGCAGGTTCTCGGCCGGGCGTTCGCCGGATGGACGTTCGCACCGTGGCCGACGTCTTACAATTCCTTTTCGTCGTCGGCAAGAGGCCCTTTCGGGCGTTCCGATCGTTTCCAGTCCGCGTGGATACTTCGCAGACCGATCGGCCGCCTCGCAGTGGATCGACCGGCGATTCACGAGGTACCGGTCGGCCATCGCATCGGGGACGATTACGCTTTCCCCGGTTCCTTCCCAGTCGGGGGAGGCGGAGCCGTGGTCGTCTGCACGTAGTGCATCCGAAGTTCATGCAGCACGCCGCTGAGCATGCGGCTCTCCTCGTCCGTGAGGTTTCCCTCGGTCTTTGTCTTGAGGATCTCGATCAGGTCGATGTAGTGCTTGGCGGCCATGGGGTTGGCGGGAATCTGCTCTCCGCCCGGTCCCTGCATCCCGCCGAGAACGACCATGGCCTGGAAAGCCAGGGTGTTCACCAGCTCGACAAAGCTCGCAGCCCCGGGCACACCACCGGCTTCCCCCGTCGCCCCCTTTGCGGCGGCAGCGGCCTGGTCGTGCTGCTCCTGTTCGGCGAGGCGATCCTTCTCCCGAGCGGCCTCCTCTTTCCAATCGGAGTCGATGTGCAGGCCACCCTCTCGCGTCTCGTCGCTCATGGCGTTCTCCCTACCGCAAATAGACGTTCTTTCGCTCACCTTCCGGGTGATGCGAGGGCCGGTCGTCAAGGTAAACAGTGGGCTACCCGATGCCCGCGCTCGCACCTACGATCCGGCACTATACACGAAAGTCACATGTTGCGGGAGGGGCAGCCGACAGCCCCTCGAGCCGCATCCGATTGAACAGACCGAAGAAATACTCGCGCCTCCTGCGCGATCTCCCACTCACGCAACCCATCGATCGCCTCGGCCAGTTCTTTCTGCTTGGCGGCAAGGATTCCGGGTCGCCCGGCCAGAATGGCCGAGTTAGGTGGCGGATCTCGTCAAACACCGTACGCCGGGCAGCGCGATTGCGCGGCTCCGAGCGACGAAGGTCGACGGAGCGCCGCACCATTTCGGCGCGCCGGTCGATCGATGGTCTGAGAGCTTGTGTGAAGAGCCTATCCGAGAGGCGCCTGTAACAGGCTGGCGCTTATTCTACAGACGACTCATGCGGCACCTCGTGTGGCACCGGCTTTCAGCTGGTGGACCAGTGTTGTTGGCCTGGCGTGGCATTGCGTGCTATAAGCAAGGTACTGACGTATGTAGAGCACGGCCATCAGGTTTGTGCGTGACTGAGAAGCGCGGAATACGACCGAGATCCCGAAGTGCGATCAAGGCAATCTGCCGGAGGGCCAGTGCGGCAGGAACTCTCCCGAACTTGTGCATCGAACGAGCAGTCCTCGTCCTCGATACCGACCCGAGAATCCGCGGCGTGTTCGCGCCCACTCGGGCTATTCGTCATTCAGGCCGTATCCGTTCTACTGACGATTACATGCGTTGGCGGCTGTGCGGTCGTGAAGCACTATCGGGCCAACCTGCACATCGATCGAGGCGAGGCTCTTCTTGCGGCACAGGATCTGGAGGCGGCGCTCGCGGAATTCGAGGCCGCGACGG
>JAUXGE010000081.1 GCA_030622435.1 Planctomycetota bacterium | reverse complement strand
TGCACGCCCACGCCTTGCAACTTCTGGGCGTGTAGTCAGTACGTTGATCCCATCAAGAAACATAACTTCCGCTATCAAACGGACTTACGTGTCGCCCACCAACTTAACTTCTGCTTAGCGACGTGCCGGCCAGATAGAGCGTCCCGTCTACGGCTACGTCGAGGGTACCCCATTTCATACTCGGCGTCGTGACAGCGAGGGGAGGCTGGAAGGAGGTGCCGCCGTCGGTCGAACGTGTGAAATCCCTATCACCGCAACAACTGAACTGCACGTTCCAAATCTGGTAGACATTCCCGGCACCGACCCCCATGGTCCGATCGACGGCGATCCACTGCTTGTCTCCACCGGATGCCGAGACCGGCTGACTCCACGTCACGCCGCCGTCGATCGACTTGAACACCTCGACCGAATCGATCGCGCTCAGGCTCGAGTAGTAGAAGTTGCCGAAAGGGTCGGCGCTGAGCACCGGATCGCTTCTGAACTGCCCGGGGGTTAGCACGCCCGGGAAGGTCCAGGTCTGCCCTGCGTCGGTGCTGTACGCAACGCCCGCCTGGCGGAAGTTGGACGTAATCGTATCGAACTGCCGCCACCCGATTGCCATGCGGTCGGGGTTCGTCGGGTCGATGGCGATCGACGGCTCGTTCGCCGCGTCCCCGACGATGTTGTTGCCGAATTCGTCCACGTTGACCTGAAAGCTCGTGAACCTGCCCAGCGACCACTCCCGCGCGGGCTCGACCATTCGCCGATCCAACACCAACGCCGGCGGGTCATCAGGGAATTCCGCGTGCCCCACGGCCTTCTCGCCTGGTGCGGCAACGCTCGGGTCGCCTGTGGCGATCTGCCCGTCCCGCGCCAATGGCGCCGGCTGCGCCACCACCCCGCCTACGCTCAGAAAAACGATGATCAAAACAGCCACGCCCGTGACCGCGACTCGACCTCGCATCAAAATACCTCCTTCACCCATCATCCTGTAGACCCCCTGTTCGATTGGGACGGCACGCTCCCCCTATGACATACGCCATCAAGGCTTCATGCCCTTCACCTTAACACAACCGTAAAAAGAGAGTTACGCCTGAGTTTGTCAATTCGCTTGGCATTTTTACCTGAAAGACAAGACTGACTTGAAGCGTGAAAGGCACGGCCGAACAAGAAGGCTACAATCAGGCCGCAAAGCAGTTCCTGGCGACCACACGTTCTCAATCAAGCGGGAGGCGGCTGAGTTCCTCGTTGGAGCCGATGAGAACGAGGATATCGTCGGGCAGGATCTCGGTTTCGGGACCAGGCACCTTGACGGCGGGAGCGGATGTGCGATCACTGGCCTGTTGTTTCTCGGAGGGGGCAGCCCGCTCGATCGCAATGAGGTTGACGCCGAAGTTCTTTCGCAGTCCCAGTTCGAGCGGGGTCTTGTGATGAAAAGGGGTCGGCGCGGGCACATACACGATGCTGTGCTCGTCACCGAGTTCAATGTACTGGGTCAAGGTCGGAAGCAACAGCCGATGCGCCCACCTGACCGCCGACTCATGCTCCGGAGACGCGATCTCGTCAGCACCGATGCGCGTCAGGATTCGCGCCTGAACGTCGTTTTCCGCGCGTGCAACAATGCGAGGAACACCCAGGGTCTTGAGATTCACCACCGTCAACGCGGTCGCCTCGAAGTCCTGGCCGATGCTCACCACGGAGACGTCCACCTCGTGTACGCCCTGGGCCTTCAGGGCCTCTTCGTCCGCACCGTCAAGACGGACGGCCACGGTCACGTCGTCGCGAACGCGCTCGACGAGCTTTGCCTGCCGGTCAATTGCAATCACGCCGGCGTCAGTCGACGCCAGCGCTCGGGCAAGCCCCGTCCCGAACCGACCGAGCCCGATCACTGCGAATCTGCGTGGCTTGCTCATCGTTGCATACCTCTGTGGCGGTTCTACCCGATACCCACGGGCTCTTCCGGATATTGATACCGTGCCGAGTCCGTTCGACCCGCCAAAGCGATCAGGACCGTCAACGGGCCGAGCCGCCCGGCAAACATCACTGCCATGATGACGATGCGACCTATCACGGTCAAATCGGGCGTCAATCCCATCGAGAGCCCCACCGTGCCCGCGGCCGAGACGGCCTCGAACATTGCCGCACGCAGCGAGACCTGCTCCGTGAAACAGAGCGTCATGGATGCGACACCGACCAAGCCGAACATGACCACGATAATGACCGCACAGCGCCGTACGATGGCCGTGGGAATCGTCCTGTGGAGGACCTCGACACGCTGCCGCCCCCGCAGTGTGGCCCATATATCCAACAGTAGCACGGCAAGCCCGACCGTCTTGATTCCTCCGGCGGTGGAACCCGGCGAACCGCCGATGAACATCAGAACGGCACCGAGCAGGTGACTGGCTGGTGACAGGGAGTCGGCATCCATCGCGACCGAGTTGAAGCCGGCCGTGCGGCAGGTAACGGCGTAGAAGAAGGCATCCAACCAGACCCCGAAACCGGATGCCACCGCCAACGTAGCCCCTGTCTGACGTCCGGGCAACGAATCTCCGGCATTACCGAGTGATTCGAACAGGACGAAGGCCAGCGTGGGAACGGCAAGCAGCACGCCGCTCGTGATCAGCACGATCTTCGTATGCAGCGTGAAGCGATGCCGCGTGTGCAACCCCCCGCCGCTTTGTAACGAGATCAGCTCACCCCCCAGCGGCGCGCGACGCCAAGGCCTGGTGCTAACACGAGCGAACCACCGATGTGCCGTCGCGCGGAAGCCGTTCCCCAGGTCCTGCAAAACGGGGAAGCCCAGTCCGCCCAGGACAATCAACGGAGCTATGCAACCGTACAGTGCCCAGGAGCGTCCATATGAAACCAGACTGTCCGAAGGCAGCGCAAAACCCGCATTGCAGAAGGCGCTGACGGCATGGAAGACACTATAGAACACTCGCTCCGAGTGAGACTCGATCCCCTGCCACATCGGATAGAGCATGGCGGCGCCGACTGCTTCCGCCGCGAACGTAGTGATCAGAATGAACACGACCATCGAGCGAAGCCGCCCGAGGGTACGGTGACTGATGGTGTCCTGCAGAACCAGAGACTGCCGTAGCGACAGGCGTTGCCCCACGAGCAAGCCAAGGGTGCTGCCGAAGATCATGATACCCAGCCCACCCGCCTGAATCAGCACGAGAATGACCGTCTGCCCGAATCGTGTGAAGTCCGATCCTGTGTCATACACGACGAGCCCCGTCACACACGTGGCACTCACCGCGGTAAACGCGCAGTTGAGCACGTGGCTCGAAACCGAGAAGTCCTGCCGTCCGTGCAGATCGGTACTCGTCGATCTCGGCAGCGCCAAAGCCAACGTGCCCAGCGCGATCAGCACGAGAAACGTCAGAGCCAACAGCCGGGCCGGGTGCAGGCGAGTCTGCGACATGGCCAGGTTCAGCCGAACTCCCTCGATCCCCAACCGGGCCAAGAGAATCACCTGCATCGTGCCGACATACACCGTGGAGAGCTTCAGCAAAGGGTTGTGGGACAGCTCGAGCCGCACAAACAGGAACATCAGGGCGGCGAAAAGCAGAACGGCGTCGAGCCAATTCGATCGCACCGCCGCCCACCGGTTCCCCGACCGAATCACACCCCAACCGCGCGATGCCACATAAACCGCGACCGCCACAATCTGCACCGCAACGAGAAACGGAACAGGCAACGGCGGGTGATCGAAACCGAATTCCAGAGCCAAAGACGCAAGCGCACCCACGGCACAGATTGTCACGAGTTTGTGGAACGGACGCACACGCGCTTTGCCACGTGTCCAGCCCGGTCCTGTCACCGCAGATCGGATCATCCGACCGACACCTTCATGCCACGTCAATCAACCCCAGCACCTCGGCGTACCTCTTGCTCATGGCCTTTCGCAACGGTAGGTGCTCCCTCTGCGTTAGATCTCCGTCGGCCCGGAGGATCACGGCGGCATCGTCTCGGGCCTGTTCCAGCAGGTCCAGATCACCGACCAGATCGGCCACCCGGAACGCGGGAAGACCGTGCTGCCGTTTGCCGAGCATCTCACCCGGACCTCGAAGTCGCAGATCCTCCTCGGCAATCCGGAAGCCGTCCGACGTCTCACAGAGGATCGCAAGTCGCGCACTGGATACCTCACCCACCGCGTCGCTGAACAGCAGACAATACGACGACCTCGACCCGCGCCCGATTCGACCGCGAAGCTGATGTAACTGGCTGAGACCGTAGCGTTCCGCGTGTTGGATCACCATCACCGTCGCATTCGGCACGTCGACCCCCACCTCGATCACCGTTGTGGAAACCAACGCACGGACGGCACCCGATCGGAACCGCTGCATGACCTCGGCCTTCTCCGCCGGCCTCATCCGACCGTGCAGCAGATCCACCTCATAGCCTCGCAGCACCGAGCCCGCAAGGCGATCCACTTCCGCCGCAGCCGCCTTCAGCGGCAGGTCTTCCGATTCTTCCACAAGTGGGTAGACAATGTAAGCCTGTTCGCCACGCTCGAGCCTCGAACGCACGAAAGACCATGCATCGTCTGACAACTCAGGCGGGACGAGTCGCGTCTCGACCGGAAGACGCCCGGGCAGCACCCCCTCGATGATGGACACATCCAGATCACCGAACACCGTCATGGCCAGAGTACGTGGAATCGGAGTGGCCGTCAGGACAAGGGTGTGCGGCGCTTGCCCCTTCTCTCGCAGCTTCGCTCGCTGGGCCACGCCGAACTTGTGTTGCTCATCGATGATGACCAGTCCCAGATCATGGAACCGGATGTCCGGCTCGAGGAGAGCATGGGTTCCGATCACGAGATCGATCCGCCCTGCTTGAATCTCACGCAGGAGAACCGCCCGCTCGGTGCGCGACGTAGCACCTACGAGATATCCCAAGCGTACCCGGCTTCCGGCAAGATACTGCTCGACTTTCGTACGGTGCTGCGCGGCCAGCACTTCCGTCGGTGCCAGCAGAGCGACCTGTCGGCGGTTTGCGATGGCCGCCAGTGCCGCGTAGACCGCCACGGCCGTCTTGCCCGCGCCCACATCCGCCTGCAACAGCCGGTTCATCGGAACCGATCGCGCGATGTCCTCTCGGATTTCGGCAACGGCACGATCCTGTCCGGGAGTCAATTCGAAAGGGAGCCGCCCTCGAATGCGTACGTCAATCTCGTCGGTCGTCCCAATCGGACGGCTCGCAGGCCCCGATGCCAGCCGGCGACGCCCCATCTGGACGGCCAACTGGCAGAGCAGGAACTCGTCATACGCCAACCGCCGCCTTGCCACGCCGACATCTTCCGGTGATGTCGGGCGGTGAAAGCGAAGGATCGCCGTGCTCCGTGGCGGGAACCGGCGTCGCGACCGGATGGTCTCGGGGAGAAAGTCTTCAACATGCGCAACCGCATCGTCGAGTACTTCTGCGATGATCCTCGCAATCCTCCCCGATGGCAGCGAGGCCGTTGCAGGATAGACCGGGTCGTAGCGGTCAATATCGTCAGCGAACGCGTCCTCGCCATCCTCGATCACGCGCAGTTGCGGATTCGTGAAGCTGGCCTGGTCCCGATAGACATCGACCTTGCCTGTGACGCGCACCACCTGCCCGTTGTGGAGCCGGCCGACGAGAAACGGCGAGTTGAACCAACGAACCCGGATTCGCCCCGTCCCTTCGACGACCTCCCCACCGATCGCCTGCTTCCCGAACGAGCCCCTGGTACGAACCTTACGCAGCTCACCGACAACGGTCGCTATCTCGCCGAGAGTCAGCGAGCCGATCGCCTTGGACTTCGGGCTCAACTCGTGCCGGAAAGGAAAGTACTCGATCAGATCCGCGACGGTTTGGACACCGAAGCCGGCCAGCTCCTTGGCGCGAACAGGGCCGACCCCCCGAACGAACTGTACATCCGTATCGAGGGTCGTGCGGGTGGCCACAGCGTCTCCCGGGTGGCGGACGGCGACTTAGGCATAGACATCTCGAACTCGGGATCCAGGGGTACAACACCCGCAGATCCTGTGCCCGCTGTGTTGGCACCTTCTCAGGGTGACACGCGTGCTACGGGATGACCAGTCGCTGCCCGATCCGAATCATGTTCGGATCGCTGATGGCCGACCGGTTGGCGCCGTAGATTTCCTTCCAGCGGTGATGATCGCCGTAGTACTGACGGGCCAGCGAGTACAGAGTATCGCTCTTGGCAACCGTATGATAGCGCGGCGCGGCGCCCGCAGGCGCCACGGGCTCACGAGCGACTTCCCCGGTAACCGGGGAACCATACGTCGTGTATGGTTCTGGCTCATAGATCGATGTCTCGACCGGCAGCGTGTAGGGATCGGACACGGCGACGCTGGGGTCGGCGACGGCCTCACCCGGACCGGCAGCTTTGCAGCCGACAATCACGACTGGAATCAAAGCGGACAACAGCAGACACGTTGCGTTCCTTCGCATGGGAATGACCTCCTGTAGAAGCTCGCGCAGCTCACATAACGGCCCCATCGTAGCCTCCCGCCCGATTATGTCAACCAGGTGGAGGGTGAGCAACTCGTTCAACCGACCTCGCACCGCCCCGGGGCAGAGATACAACCCCCACCAGGCTCGGTTGGTTCCGCTGGAGGCCACGGGGTCTCCATACAGATAAGGCACTGGCCTCACCATGTTTTCCCAGACGTGGCACACTCATTCCGCTAGGCAAGGAGGTGTGTCGTTGAATCCTGAGTGAGGTTGTGATATTATGATATCCGGCCGGAGGACTTCAAACCTAGCTCGCACGCGAGGCAACACTGCCTATGCCCTGTCCCTGGCCTGACGTACGTGGTCTGCCCAACAGAACGGAGGATACGATGAAGAGGCATGTTTTGATCGCTTCGCTCAGGGGGAATCCGTGCAGGATCCTGGCCGGCTTGGTTTTGATGGCGCTCGCACCCTTCACGGCCCGGGCTGACCGGATCGTACTCGGCGAGGAGTTCTCGGCCTCGTGGTGAGGGGGCTGCGCCAGCGCGGGTCCGCGTTTCAGCCAGCTGATGGATGCCTATCCAGACACGTTCGCCTTCGTCCAGATTCACCACGGGGATGCGTACGCCACGACCTGGGCCTACTCCCGGGCGGACTTCTACGATCTCGAGGTCTACCCCAGCTCCTTCTTTGACGGCGTGATCTACCATCGTGGCGGCCAAACGTACACTACGTACGAGGACGACTACCTTGCCCGGCGGGGCAAACCCACGGACGTCTCGATCCAGGTCAGCGGCAGCCACACGGAGGGTGAGACCTACGCCATGAGAACCCGCGTCTGCCTCGACGACGACGGCACCGGAAAGACCATGCGCATCTATATGGTGCAGGTGTTGGATTATTGGCCCCCGGCGATCTCGTACAGCCGCAACGGGCTCAAGCAGGCCGCTGCGACACAGGATATCACTCTGGCGCCCGGAGATTGCCAGGTCGTTTCGAGGAGCTTCACCTTTGATGCGGACAGCTGGGCGGACCAGGACAATATCAAAGTCATCGCCTGGGCTCAGGAACCGCAAAACATCGGGCACGCCGACAACCGAGCGACCGTTTTCCAGGCGGACATCTGGACAATCGGCACTTTCCAGGTCTGTGAAGTGGATCAGCTGATGGCCTCAGATCCTGTGTCCGGCGACGAGTTCGGTTCTGCGATCAGCGCTGCCGGGAGCATTGCCGCCTCCGGCGCCCCCGGCGACGACTGCGGAGCCGGCGATGACTGCGGCTCGGTCTACGTACACCGTGGCACAGACGTCACGTGGACACAGGAGGCCCACCTCACCGCGTCCGATGCAAGTGCCACCGATGCCTTCGGCAGCGCCGTGTCCGTCGGCGCCGACACCGTCGTTGCCGGGGCGCCCCACAGCGACGAAGCCGGTCAGCCGGATGCCGGATCGGCCTATGTCTACCGGGATGGCGGCGGCACATGGGGGGAGGAGCAGAAACTCGTGGCCCCCGTCCCTCAGCAGAACGCCTTCTTCGGCGTCTCGGTAGCGGTGGCGTACGACATGGCGGTGGTCGGGGCCGAGAACGACGGGAACACCGGAGGCGGATCGGACGGCCCGGGGGCAGCCTACGTCTTCCGCTACGGCACAGGCAGTTGGAGCCTGGAGAGCGCACTCTTGGCCACGGACGCCACAGCGGCCGACGCATTCGGGACCTCGGTCTCCGCGGCTGGAGACGTGATAGTGGTCGGAGCGCCGAACGCAGACTGTGGTGAAGGCGCGGACTGTGGGGCGGCGTATGTCTACCGCTGGAACGGAGGCAACTGGGACGAGGAGCAGAAGCTGGAGGCGTCCGACGGGGTGGCGTTCGACTGGTTCGGCTCCTCGGTGACCGTCGAGGGCGATCTGATCGCCGTCGGCTCGCCGCTGGCTGAATGCGCCGCAGGCGCCAACTGCGGTGCCGTTTACATTTACCACTGGAACGGGGTGGTCTGGGTCGAAGAAGGCAAGGTCACCGCGCCGGACGGCAAGGCAAGCGACTACTTAGGCTGGGCTGTGGATCTGCATGACGAAGTCATCCTGGCTGGAGCCCAGGCCCGGGACTGCGGTGAAGAGGCCAACTGCGGCGGAGCGTACTTCATCCGGAATGACGAGAACGTCTGGACGGTAGCCGCGAGGGTCGGCTCACCCGGCGCACGCCAGAATGACAGATACGGCATCGGGGTGGCCCTCGCGGGTGACTTCGGCTTCGTTGGAGGCAGTCTGCACGATGCTCAGGTGTTGGCCGACATCGGAGCCGTGTCCGCCTTCCCAACACCCGAAGATTGCGACGGCAGCTTCACGGCCGACGCCTGCGACCTGATCGACGGTCTGCTGGACGACAACAACGACGACGGGCTCGCAGACATCTGCACATGCGACGCGGCGTCGGATCCGCAGACCGACGCGCTGGGAGCCCATGCGATGGGCGGCTCGAACCGGTACCTTTCCTTCTCCGCCGGCGATCCCGGAGCGCCACAGGCGGTTCGTGTGTCGTTCACCGACCTTCCCGCGCCGTTCGACTATGGCGAGAGCCGTAGGATGTGGGTCGGGGAGCCCTCCGAGTTTTGCGAAAACGCCGGGCAGAGTGATCCGCCCGTCGGCGGGTGCGGACAGGCACCGGGTCTGACGAATCTGTCGTTTCCGGCCGCCACGCTGCAATGCGAACCGTACTACACTGACTGGAGTATATACGACCTCGTCCACGTATGGCATGAGGCCATCGTGCCCGGCGGCACCTACACGATCCAGGTTATCGACCAGGGCTGCGACGAGGACGCCGCGGAGACGGAGACAACGCCGCTGATCGTACACACCAGTCGGTGGGGTGACTGTGTGGAGAACTGTACGATCACGCCGTGCGGGCCGCCCGACGGCATCGTCAACGTCACGACGGACGTGACAGCCGTTCTCGACAAGTTCAAGAACCTCGAGGGTGCACCGAGGAAAATCCGTTGTGACGTCGAACCAGGGGAACTGGACATGCTCGTCAACATAACCGACGTGACGCAAGTCCTCGATGCGTTCAGGGGTCTCGCATACCCGTTCTCGGGGCCCAGCCCCACCGACCCCTGCGCCGGTGGTCGGCTACGTTGAGAAGCGGGCACGCCTCGCCCACAACCGCAGAGGGCGCCGAGCACCTGGAGGGAACCTGAAGTCGTCTCATGGGTGCGAGGCGGCACGCAGCTTGAAGAGGGCCGCAACCGGTTCGTGTGATAATCTGGTCCTGACCGCATCTGTAAGTGCGAATCTGAACGTCTCGCAATGAAAGAACCTCCGCGTCCTCCTTGTTCTCGGCGGTAAGACACACATAGAGAACGACCCGCCCCCTCTGAGCGAGGAGGCGGGTCGGCATGGTTTCCATCAGATTGTCAGGCTCACCGCGCTGACGGCGAAACTAATCAATCATCGCACATGACATCCACTGTGAAGGTGCACTCGTCGATTTGTTCCCAGGGATCTTCGCCCACCCGCATCTCCGCGGTGCAGGTCACCACGGTATCACCGACCGGGTAGAACAGATCCGACGGTGGGTCGCAAATCACGCGGCACGAGGTCTCGCTACCGCCGGCGGTGTGCCCGGTACCCGGGTCCAGGCAGATAAATTCGCAGTTGTCGTCCACCTGCGGCTTCTCGTAACACACAAAGGCGCCGTACTCCGGCTGGTCATCGAACATGGCGGTGCCGAACCGGAGGTTGTCGGAGTAGCCCACCTGACGGTAGTCATCCGGCTTACCCGACATCACGATTCGGGTGATCCAATCGTCGCTGCTCTCTGACGGCACGACATACCCGAAGAAGTAGGGCGCCCACGAGGTGTAGCAGGGCATATCCTCATAGCGGTGGATCAACACCTCGCCGCTGTAGAACTCAGTGATCGTGTTCTCGGTCAGCCACAGGCGCTGTATGCCGACCCATCGCTTGGGCTCATCAAAGGTGGCCTCGTAGATCACCCGCCCGTCGTCCACACAGCCGGGATCGCAAGGAGAGCCGACGATCGTGTTGCCGTATGCTGCGTTGGGATACTGTCCCGAGACTTCGACATGGTATGGGCCTCCCACCATACCCGGGCCGGTGCCCGAGATGGACGCGAAACGCACGCCGTACTGGGCGGCGAGCTGGTCACGCAGATTCGTCCCGGTCGCCAGGCTCTCGAAGTCGATCAGCGTTCCGCCGTAAGTGACGATCCACTCGTCGAATGCGGCCATGCCGTCCGGCCCATGGATCGGGCCGACAAACGCATGGCAGTCAGCGCCCACATCCTCGTGGCACACGCATATTTCACAACCACCGCCGCATTCGTCCGGAATGCCGTCAGGCTGGCAATCCTCACTGGTCCCGGCCGCGATGTCGCACTCGTCTGGAATGCCGTTGGGCTGGCAGTCCAGGCTCGTCTGGTGAAGGATGTCGCAGTCGTCCGGGACACCATTCTCATTGCAGTCCAGCTCACACTCGTCCGGAATACCGTTCTCGTTGCAGTCGCCGGCTCCCAGATCACACTCATCCGGGACCCCGTTCTCGTTGCAGTCGTTGCCGTCCAGTTCACAATCGTCCGGAATGCCGTTTTCGTTGCAGTCGTTGCCTTCGAGTTCGCACTCGTCCGGGATTCCGTTCTCGTTGCAGTCCAGGCTGCAGTCCAGTTCCTCGCACTCGTCCGGAATGCCGTTCTGGTTGGCGTCTTGGCTGTAGCCGGACACGATGTCCTCATTGTCGAGAATCCCGTTCTCGTTGCAGTCGAACTCCGGTCCGACGCCACCCGGCTCCCAACTCGTCGAGATGTACGGGTACTTCGGACCGCCGACAAAGTCCGCCACGTCCACCTGGCTGAACAGGGTGATCGCGTTGCCGAATATGTCAGTGAATGGGCCGGTCGGCGCGATGGCCTGTGAAGGAACTGCCGCCCAGTGCTCGAAGATGTCGAACGGGGAGGCAACGGCGATAGCGTCCAGCAGGTCGTCACCGTTGAAGTGCCCGTCCAGCGACGGCGTCGTGTTTCCCGTGAAGGCCGCACCCGGAATGATCGCACCGAGCACCTGATTCGCGTCGGTCTGGCAGCAGTTGTGATCCGTACCGATCATGATCCCGCCGCCGCGGTTGGCAAGCTGGAACACCTCGTTCAGGGTAAACTTCCCGGTCGATTCGTTTACACCGGGGAAATCCGTCGTCACATCCCAGATAATGCTGCGAATGTACAGGATCCCGTCGAGCAGCACGTTGGAATGGTCGCTGTAGTGAACGATCACCGCATCGAGATCATCCGCATTGAACTTCGCGCCCGAGCTGGTCGCATCGAACACGATCACGTCGTAGAAGTTGCCATCCATATGGGTCGCAAAGGTGCCTGGCACCTCACTGCTGACGTACGTGCTCGCGAAAACGCCGCCACCGTTGAAGTTGGTCAGGTAGTCCGACATCTCCTCCCGATAGACATCCAGCGCCTGACCGCCGTACTCGGGAGTCGAATCCCACCAGAGCACCTGAATGGGTGGATCGCCGTTGGCCGTCAGACCGATCTGCGCCTGGGCGCTGAACAGGCCGGTCTGCGGAGTGCAAAGGTCGCACTCGTCGGGAACATCGTTCTCGTTGCAGTCCTCGCTCGTGCCGTCTTCGATATCGCACTCGTCCGGAATCTCGTTCTCGTTGCAGTCCTCGCTCGTGCCCTCGGCGATGTCGATCGCGTCATCGATCATATTCCTGTTGCAGTCCGGGTACTCGCACGTGACGTCCGCCTCCGAAGTGAACACCACCGCACCACCGAGAGTTGCACTCCCGACTGCAGACTCGAAGAACTCAGCACCGAGCAGATGGTACACGTACCCGTCCGGCTGGTAGGTCGCCAGCTCCAACGCCAGGAAATCCGCTGTCTCGAGGTCGTTCGGGTAGCCCAGTCCCGCAGCCGTGTTGACCGGAAGGTCGATTACCAGAAAGACGCCCGGCTGGGAGTTGTTGTTGCCTTCAACGATTTCGACCGAGTGAGGTCGGATCCATCGGGTCTCCCCGTACGGTGAGATGTCCGAGCCGCCCCGCAGCCGCAATGCGTCAACAGTGAAGATGAAGCAGTCCTCGAAGAAGTAGCCGGTCCGATAGAAGAACAGTCGCATCGTCACGTCGTTACCGGGCTCATACGCGTTGGGAATCGCAACTCGGAAGGCCACGGCGTCCGTGAACCCGTTATCTCGATCACGAAAACCGAGCACCGGCTCCTCGATCGAGACCAGTACAACCGGCAAGTTCCCGCGCGGAGCGTCATCGGCCGTGAAGAAGTCGTCGACAAACGTGTCGAAGTACTCAGGGCCGTCGTCGCCGTCTGCACCGTCGTCGCCGTCTGCACCATCGTCGCCGTCTGCACCGTCGGCTCCATCCGCCCCCCGGCAATCCAGGGCGTCGAAGTTCCCGTCGCCGTTGATGTCCTCAGCGGCATCCCCCTGACCGTTGCCGTTCAGATCCCAGCAGCTCAGACCCGCTGCGCCGTCCTGACCGGGAGCACCGGGCGATCCGTCGGCGCCATCCGTTCCCTGGCAATCCAGAGTGTCGAAGTTGCCGTCACCGTTGATGTCCTCCGCGGGGTCGGCCACGCCGTTCCCGTTGAGATCCCAACAGCTCTGCCCGTCCTCGCCGTCACGACCATCGATCGGCGCCGGCGCTGGGTCGTCTCCGGCCGGAGCGCCTGCCTGCTGGGCAAGCAGTGCGGCCGCCAGCCCCCCTATCAACAGGTCTCGCTGATAGTCCTCGAGCCCGAGGAAGTCGTTCCCACCACAACCGGTCTTCAGCAGCAGCGCTGTGACAACCGCAAAGCCCAATGCGCATTTTCCCACTCTTTTTGTTCTTTTCATCTCTACGGCCCTTTGCCCGAAAGGTGCATACCCCAGGCTGAACTAATGAACGAAGAAACTAGTCACACCTAGTGTAGCGGGGCACCGGCCGCTGTGCAAGGCCCTACCCCATCGGTCCGGAATTCCGAAGCTCCCATAACGAACCACGAGCATCTGCCGAATACTGCCTCTCATCCCCACGCCGAAACCTCCATCCTCGGAGCCTTGGTGGTGACACCTCCACAGCAGCAGCGGGACATGGCGTCGTCACCGATAGCGCGTTACGATCACACCGCTACCTTAAACACCACGCCAAACGCGGAAGGAGAGGCTGACGGACCCAAAGCATGCCCCAACGGCCGATAAGTGTGACGCGAAATGCAACGCGCCTGGCACGATGCACTCTTGCAAGTATGTCGCTTAGGACAGGACCATGGACGATCGCGGTCGTCTGATAACTGAACATCGCAACGCGCAATCGCTGCGCCTTCACCGGCTTTCGGTTGGCGAGGCCTTCGACCTGATCAACCATGAAGACGCAAACGTAGCGAAAGCGGTAGCAGCCGCCCGCGAGAACATCTGCAGAGCAACCGAGTTGGTGATAGAGGCGTTCCGCGCGGGCGGCCGCCTGATATACGTCGGCGCCGGGACGAGCGGACGGTTGGGAGTGCTTGACGCCACCGAATGCCCGCCGACGTTTCTGTCAGACCCGTTGATGGTCCAGGGCGTGATCGCCGGAGGTACCGAAGCACTTACACGCAGCGTTGAGGGCGCCGAGGATAGACCGGA
>JAUXGE010000133.1 GCA_030622435.1 Planctomycetota bacterium | reverse complement strand
GGGTCGTTGTGCTGTTGGACGCGGCGGGGCAGGTCTTCGGTTTGCCCGACATAGAATCGCCCGTCGGGATTCTCGAGGATGTACGTGAAGAAGGGCAATCTCCCCGAGTAGGACTCGAACCTACAACCTAGCGGTTAACAGCCGCTCGCTCTGCCAATTGAGCTATCGGGGATCGATACGGTATCGGTCCGCAACGCTGGAGCAATCTACCGGATTAGCCGGCCACGTCAACATCGACCGGACATCGAGGAGTTTCGGATACCGTGATAGTGGGCGAAGCGGCTCGAACCGACTTACAGGAGAAGCTCTCCGCGTCGTCCTCCCGTGGTCGTTTCGCCACGCTCCCAGCCCTGCCTGACGAGCCCCAGACCGTAGAGGCAGTGCTCGAAGTCCTCGCTGAGATGACGGAACAGTGAGGCCGGCGGCGCGTCGTCCTCGTTCACGAGTCCCGACACGATGTCGTAGGAGCGCCTTCCCTGGTAGACATAGTCGAGCAGCACGTCCGACACCCGGTGCGAGCGTTTGAGTTGCTCCGGATAGACGCCGGCCCAAAACAGGGTGTAATCGCCGATGTGCCTGTACATCGAGCGTTCGCGGACCAATGAATCCTCCGTGGGTCCGTCGCTCTGGGCCGCCAGCATGGCCGCGATCTCCGGGAGTCGTCGACCTTCGGCGTGTCGAATCGTCTCCAGCCGATCTACGCGCGTGAAATCGACCAGCAGATCAGTCAGGTATTCGGTAAGCAAGGGGTTGCACATGCCCACTTCAGCACAGAATGCGTGTTCCACAAGCCCCGTGAAAAAACGCCTGAGCGGATGATCGTTTCTAATCGACTCCATGAGACCCCCGAGTGCAAACGACCCAACTTGTTGCTCGCTGCCGGACGATGCGAAGGCTACGCGAGACACACCCCAATTCAATCGTAGGATTCACGAACTCGGCGGGCAAACAGCCGTGGGGGACGCTGGAGCAGATTTGTTATCAGGCCCCATGTCCGATAGCTACAACGAGGCGCCCGATTCTTTCAGCTACACTGGATCACACTTCGGATTCAGCTACCTCGGGCTAATGTTCGGCCACCCTTGAATCTGCTGGCCGGGGAAGACCGAGACGTCCGCTCAGCACCGAGAACTGATTCAACCCCACAGATTCAGGTGTGACGATACGCCGGCAGCCTGTTAAGAAATAGTCTCTTTCTCGTGTTGTACCGGCTTCCAGCCCGTGAAAATGAGGGCTGGAAGCCCACGCCGCACCTTTTTCAACGACCTGCCAGGGAATGTAGGGCCGCGAGAAGGATTCGGCTCTGCAGTACGCACCACTCAGCACCTTCGGATCGGTACGCCATGTCGCGTGGGTTGAAACCACAAAGGAAACGGCCCTGCGGCGTTACGGGCAATCCGGCGGATCACTCGGCAGCGGGAAGCCTGGGCCCGGATACGTATCACCCAGAAACGCACCGAGACAATAGGTAACGTCCGTGATGTTGATCGCCTGGTCCGGCAGCCGGTGATCACCGCCTGGTGAGCCTTCGATGTCGGCGCGAACCTTCTTCACGTTGCCGGGCAGGTTCTTCCACTTGTCCAGAATCGCCGTGACGTCGACGATCCCCGTGCTGCCGTCCGGCGGTTTGCAGGGCGTCGTAGTGCAGTCCTGGATCAAGTCTGCCCATGCGCTCTGCGTCATTGTCAGTGCATCCGAGTAATTGTCATCGACATCAAGTGAACAAGTGCTGTCGATCACTTGGATATCATACTCGCCACCGGGGATGATCCCTTCGTTGAACACGTGCACGACATCATACGCCGTCCAATCGGTCCAGTGAGGATCACAGCCGAGCCCCGCACCCCAGAACCAGTTCTGAGGCAGACCGCCGGCAGCCATAGGACATTCAGTTGCCGGCGGAATTGGCTGGGACACACCGGCGTTTTCGCAGTACACGTGCGGCTGCTGGACGTACAGTTGCACGCCGTTCCAGGTGTCGTACGGCGAGGGGACATTGTTGAACGCAACCCGAACCGCCTGTGCTTGTCCGGCCTCACCAGCCTGGAACGACGCATAGCGAATCTTCCGGCTCTCAGGATCGAACTCCAGATCAAGCCGTTCCGGCTCGGGCTGACCAGACGTCGGACAATAGGACAGCAGCGCACTGCATCCCTCGAAAGTCTTGGTGACGTTTGCCTCTTCGGTGAGGTTTTCGTAATAGATCCGGCAGTTGTCGAGCACGATCGTGGACCCAGTTCGCAGGATCAAGTCGTGCACGTACAGTGCTTCCGTGCATGTCCCTTGGCCCTGCTCGTCGTTGTCGAAGCTATCGGCAAAGGTGATGGCTGTTCCTGCAGCGACTTCGAGCGTACCGATGGCGAACTCCGTGTCTGCGAATGTCGCGGCCTGTCCGAGGTCCTCACCGGCTACCTCGAACGCCTGCGGCTCGGTGCCGGTCAACGATATCAGACCATTCAAGCAGTCGAAACACTGTGGCGCGGTGCTCTCGTTCCGGATGTCTCCACCGATTATCACGGGGACTGTCGAATCGTTGATGAACGAGACAGCCCCGAGCAGGCTCAGGTTGGCTCCGACGCTCATGAAAGCGCTATCGCTCATGCGTGTAATCGGGGGTGTCCGACCACCACGACTGTCCAGTTGGCGTCCGCCTGGCACAACGCAGCCTATCAGATCATCGCCGACGGCTTCCATGATGAAGTCACCGGTGGTCGTCACGGACATGGAATCGGTCAGTGTCATCTGATGGGTTCGGCCGCCCGCGATGGGTAGGAGTCTGACTTGCTGCGCTATCAGTGACGCGGACACCGTGCCCGATGCGCTGGGATCGGCTGCTTCGTACCGCCCTGCATCGCCCGAAATGACCAGCGGCCCATTCGGGATGCTGATCACCCGATCGTAATCAACGTAGATCGTACCCTCGGCCAGGATGCCGCCGGGCTCGACAACCGTCAGGTCTCCGGCACCATCTTGCGTCACGCTCAATGTTGCGCCGTTGAGGATGTCCAGTGTGTCGATCTCGACGGTCACATCCAAAAAGACGTCGTCGTCCGGTCCGTCGAGGACGGGGCTAAATGACTCCGTTTCCGTGTTGTCAGGATAGACTTCTCCGGGGATATTCCAATTGTCGCAGCAGCTCCAGTCAATGTCGGGATCGCACCCACCGGTGAACTCGACGCATTCGTCGGGAATGCCGTCGGCCGGATCCACATCCACCGATTCGCCGCAGCCGGGCAGGTCGCAGGTTCCGGACAGCGCGTCGCAATCAAGGTCGCACACGTCCGGCAGGCCGTTGCGGTTGCAGTCGGCGTAGTACTCATAGGCCCCCATATCCACAACCGGTGACCCGGAAACACCGGTGTCAACGGTGTCGGGATCATCGATCACCCGTGGTATACCGTCGAGGTCGTACGGGGTGCGCTCTGAAGTGTCGCCATCGTCATCGAGATCGGCCAGGTCCGCCGGTACTGCCGTCGTGTCGGCCGCGTCGATGCAGGGTGAGCCGGGCAAAAGACGCAGGTCGCCGTAGTCGTCGTTTGCACCCTCGTCGATGCCGGGCGTGGCCGAATCGTCACCCCAACCGTCACCGCCGTCGTCCGGGTCGCGGACGCACAGTGGGTTGTCACTTACGACGCCCGTGCCCCCAGCACCGCTCCATCCACCCTGCAGAAGGCTGTAGTTGACTGTCGGTGTGCCGCTCTCCGTGTGAATCTGAGCCGATTCGTCCGTGAACGGCCCGCCAGAGCTGCTATCGGCGTCATCGACGTTGCCCCAGAACACACTGTTGGCCACCGTCGGGCTGCTATCCCAGTTGTAGATCCCGCCGCCCGCGTCGTAAGCCACGTTTCCGCTGAACGTGCAGTTCGTTAGCGCCGGGCTGCTGCTCGCCCGGTTGTAGATCGCGCCGGCGCGATCGGCCGAGTTTCCGCTGAAAGTGCAGTTGATCAACGTCGGGTCGGAGTACGAATTGTGCATCGCGCCTCCATTCCCGCTGGCGAAGTTCCCAGTGAATATGCAGTTGATCAATGCTGGGTCGCTGTCATAGTTCAACATGCCCCCGCCTACGTTTGCGCTAAAGGTGCAGTTGATAAATGTCGGGCAGCTTCCATCATGGTTTGACACTCCCCGGTGCGAATTTCCAATAAACGCGCAGTTGTATAAGGTGGGCTCGGATCCCTCATTGTAGATTGCCCCGGCGGTCCCTGTATTCCTGAGGAACTGGCAGTTAATCAGCGCCGGGTTGCTGAACTGGTTGTGCATGGCGCCGCCCTCCCCAGCCGCCGTGTTCTCGATGAAGCCGCAGTTGGTGAGCGCGGGGTTGCTCCAAAGGTCATTGAACATCCCGGCCCCCGTGCCGACCGTAACGACGTTTTGCAAAAACGTGCAGTTGGTCAATATCGGAGCGGTGTGGTTGCCGTTGTAAATTCCGCCGCCGAAAATCATTGCCGAATTCTTGCTGAATGTGCAGTTGATCAGGGTGGGGTTTCCAGTTGGATTGTACACACCGGCGCCCCGCTTTGACTCCGTAGTATCGCCTTGGGCGTTGCCGGCGGTCATGGTGAAGCCGTCAACAATCGCAGTCGAGTCTGTCTCATCGCTGGTTACGACGTGGTGGCTATTCTCCGCGTTGTTCTGACTGATGATGCAGCAACCATCCATACACCGACCGCCGTAGGAATCGCAATCCGGGGAGTCCTGCGTGCAGGAGACCAGGGAATCATCCCCGGTCAGATCGCCGCTGAGGATCGTCTCGTACAGTTCGATGTCGCGTTCGTCAGGGTCGGTTGCCCCGCAGCCGGCGTAGCCGCCTTCGATTGTCACGCCGTCTATGAGTTGGAAAGTCGCGGTTCGGTCGCCCGGCGTCTGGCCGCCGCCCTGGTCCGGCGCGTAGGTCCCATTGGCCACGCGGATGATCGCCGGGGGCGTTACAGCACTCAAGGTATCCTGCAATGTCAGGTACGCGCTGCACCAGCTCGACCCGTCATGTGTCGGCCCGGTGGCGTCCCCGTCGACGAACAACAGCTGGCGTCTGACCCCGACATTCTGAAAAGGGGCCACGGCTACCGCTACGAAGCCCATGTTGGGCGCGGGAACGTCGCATTGCCGGTAGTAGTTGTCCCCCCAAGCCACGATCGAGCCGTCAGCCTTCAGGCCGAGACTGTGGTCCGCGCCCCCCGCGACTGCCACAAACCCGGTGTTCGGTTCCGGCACGTCGCATTGGCCGTCGGCGTTCAATCCCCACGCCACGATCGACCCGTCGGCCTTCAGGCCGAGACCATGCGAGAATCCTCCCGCCACTGCGACGAAGCCGGTGTTTGGCGCAGGTACGTCACATTGCCCAACGCCGCAACTTCCCCACGCTACGATTGAGCTGTCGGCCTTCAGACCGAGCCCGTACCACCCGCCACTCGCGACCGCTACGAAGCCCGTGTTCGGTTCCGGGACGTTGCACTGCCCGGCTTGGTTGTCTCCCCACGCCACGATCGAGCCATCGGCTTACAGGGCAAGACTATAATAGAAACCCGCCGCGACACTGACAAAGTGGGTATTGGGCGCGGGCACGTCGCATCGCCCGTCACCGCAGTTTCCCCACACAACGATCGAGCCGTCGTCCTTAAGGCCGAGACTATGGAAGAACCCTGCCGCCACTGCCACGAAGCCGGTGTTTGGCGCAGGCACGTCGCATTCGCCGTTCCAGTTCGATCCCCACGCTATGATCGAGCCGTTAGCCTTGAGGCCGAGACCGTGGTTATGCGCGTGATCCCCGCCCGCCCCAACGCCGACGAAATCGACATTGGGCGTCGGCCCGTTGCATTGCCCGGTTTGGTTGTCTCCCCACGCCACGATGGAACCGTCGGTCTTCAGGCCGAGACTGTGGTAGCTGCCCCCGGCGACGGCGATGAAGTCGGCATTCGGCGCTGGCACGTCGAGTATGCCGTAGATGTTCCTTCCCCACACCACCACCGAGCCATCGGCTTTCAAGCCGAGGCTGTGCCAGAGCCCTCCCGCGACGGCGACGAAATCGGCATTGGGTCCCGGGACGTTGCATTGGCCATAGTCGTTCAGCCCCCACGCCACGATGGAGCCGTCGGCCTTCAGGCCGAGACTGTGGTACGCGCCGCCTGCGACACCTGCAAATCCCGTGTTCGGCCCCGGCACGTTGCATTGCCCGTCGTCGTTCAGCCCCCACGCCACGACGGAGCCGTCGTCCTTGAGGGCGAGACTGTGGCCACGGCCCGCCGCAACGCTCACGAAGCCCGTGTTTGGCACCGGCACCGTACATTGCCCGTAGTCGTACTGTTCACCGCAGCCCCACGCCGTGATGGACCCGTCGGCCTTGAGACCCAGGCTGTGGAAATCGCCCGCCGCGACGGCGACGAAGTCGCCGTTGGGCGCCGGGACGTTGCATTGGCCCCAGTAGTTGTTTCCCCAGGGTACGATCGATCCGCCAGTCTTCAAGCCGAGGCTGTGGTTGCTGCCCGCGGCGACACCGATGAAGTCGGCATTCGGCGAAGGAACGTTGGTGTACCCGTACTCGTTCCCTCCCCACGTCACGATGGACCCGTCGGCCTTCAGCCCAAGATTGTGTCCAACGCCGGCCGCAACGGCTACGAAGTCCGCGTCCAAGTCGACACCGACCACTTGTGAGCCCCAGCCGATGATCGATCCGCCTTCGCCGTAAGCAACCTCTCCAATGCCCAACAGGGACACAAAGACGCTGCCCGCGAGCGTAAGGACCGTCGTACTATGCAAGGACAAAGGATGCCTCTGGAATAGGAACACGTTCGCGGCTGTTGAATTGCTGGCGTTCATCGCCCCTCCCTTTCTCTTGATCTGCTGATCGGACGTGTTGAAGAGGTCACGCACTGAGCCCGCCGAAAGGACACGCGCGATCACACAGAAAACTGAGCACGTATCATAAAGAAAAGCCGGGAGAATTGCAAGCGATACTTTTGGCCGGGCAAGTAGGGTGCAAGGGCTCTCCGTGGCGTGCTTCACTCAGGCTGGCTATCCCGGATTACTCAGGGATCTACCGGCAACCGTGTCAAACCCATGTAACGCCGGGGCTTGTCACCGCAGTTCTCTGCGTGCCGCGTCTCCGGCGCCATCCGCAAGGGGCGGCGTTACAATCGAGGTTACGTGCAATAATGCGAGCAGCGTGAATAATCCGCTGCTACGGCGTCGCAGCTTGGAGCCGCTTCTCGGCTTCATCGCGAAGCCGGATCAGTTGCTCTGCCGACTCGATCCACAACACGCCTGCCGGTGCGCGGACGCGGATCGCCTGCGGGTCTTTGAGATCCCCCGGCCAGGCGTCCATCGCCTGTTGATTTGCTTTGCGTGCGGCCTCAGAATGTCCCAGCTCCGACTCGGCCATGGCAATGATGAAGTAGTCCATTGTCATCAAGTCATCATTCAGGCGAATGGCCTCGGAGGCATGTTCGATGGCCTGAGCCCAGTCACCCTTGCGCAAGTGGGCGAGTGCTCGGACCCTTTTGACAGTGGGATTCCGGCCTTCGCTTCGATAGTCCGCGTAGCCGGCAACGTCCACCGCCCGATCGATGTCCATGTGCCCATCCAGCTCCAGAAGCAACCGGGTTTGAAGGAGCAAAGTGAATGGGTCCTGTGCGTTACATGTTAACGCTTGATCAAGATGCTCGATTGCGTCAGCCCTCTTCAAATGAAGTTCGATCGCGGCCAGGTTGCGCCAGGGGTACTCGCACTCGGCCTCCTCTGTCCCCGCAAGCTCAGCGGCGCGGAGTATGTTTCTCTCCGCCTCTCGGAGGTCTCGATTCAGCGCCTGCACGATGCCGAGGTTCTCCCAGGCGGCGCTGTAGTCCCCCTGATGCTCTAGCGCTTGTTGATATGCAATGATGGCCTCGTCGTAGCGCTTCAGCTTCTTGAACAGAACGCCCATCGTGTTCCACAGGCTGGTTTTTTCGGGAGCAATCGCCAGACCGTGCTCACAGAGATCGACACCCTCTTCGAGCAAAGAGGGATCGGCGTTTGGGGTGGAGTTGAACTGCTCCTTCTTCATCCGCGCGAAATTGCCGATCGCCTCGACGTAGTCTGGGTCGATATCGAGTGCTTCGCCGTACTTGGCAGCCGCGGCGGCCCAGTTCCGGTTGTTCTCGAACAACCGGGCGTCTGACACGAGTTCGGCGGCCTCTTGTCGAGCTCTGGCGTGGCTCAGCAGTGGGACCGCCACCGTCAGAACGACCGCCAAGAGCACGATGGCGGTGACCGCGAGCACGGCGGCCCGATGCCTCCGGACGAACTTGCGTGCCCGCTGGATTAAACCGGGTGGCTTCTTGATGATCGGAAGATCGTGGATGTATCGCCGCAGGTCCTCGGCCACAGCCCGACCCGTGGGATATCGTGCGTCGGCTGCCTTCTCGAGCATCGTCAGGCAGATTGTCTCCAATTCCGGTGGAACGCTGTGTGCGATCTTTCGCGGCCGGGTCGGGTCCCGTGTGATGATGGCGGCCAGTACCCGCTTGTCATCCGTGCCCGGGAAGGCCGGTTGAAAGCAGAGTAGCTCGTACATCGTCGCCCCGAGTGAGTAGATGTCGGTGCGGTGGTCCACGGGGATGCGTTTGGCCATCGCCTGCTCGGGGCTCAGGTAACGGATCGTACCCAGCAGGGACCCTGTGATCGTAACAGACTCCTCGTCGCTGCTCTTGGCAAGACCGAAGTCGGCAATGAAGATGCGCCCATCGACGGAGAGAATGAGGTTGCTCGGCTTGACGTCGCGGTGGATGATGCCCTGACCATGGGCGTAGTGAAGCGCGTCCGCCGCATCCGCCATCCAACGCGCGACATGCTGATAGTAAACGTGCCCCCGGCCTGTTGTCGATGTCCCCGTACCGGTGGCCGCGTGTTCGCCGGAGGAGCCGTCCTGATCATCCTCGCGCGGGAGTTCATGCCCCGCCGGTGAGATGGTCTGGAGCAACTCCGCCAGGCGGACGGGAGCCGCCACGGATGCTTTCTGCTCACTGAAGCGGCGAATCAGGACGTTGAGCGGTGACCCGGTGACCAGCTCCATGGCATAATAGTACCCGTCGCGTGACTCGCCGAAATCGTAGATGGGAACGATGTTGGTATGGTGCAACCGGGCGGCACTGGTCGCCTCGCGTCGAAACCGCGCAACGGCCGCCGGGTTTGCGCTGCCGACCATCGCAGGTAGAACCTTGAGGGCAACCGTGCGGTTGAGCTTCGTTTGCACGGCGTTATACACGATGCCCATCCCGCCTTGGCCGAGAACCCCCGTGATCCGGTAGCCCTCGATCTTCGGAAGATATCGCGCGACCTTGGAGGCGGGTGAACTTGGAGTTGCGGTGATCGTGTGCGTCGGATCCTCGTGATCGGCAGGCGTCCCCTGCGGACAGGCCTGCGCGGCCCGCTCTTTGCTAAATCGGGCATATGCCATGCGGCACGTGTCGCAAGAGTCGAGATGCGCACGCACATTGGCAGAGGTGGCTTCGTCCAGCTCGCCGCAATCGTAACGCTCGAAGTCAGCTTGGGTCAGACACACCGGCACGACTCGGTCACTCCGACTGCCTCTCCAACCCTCCCTGGCTCGATACCGTCGATCAGCATACCACAGGGGCTCGACGGGGCTTCATCAATTGCTGCCGGCACGCCTCCTCACTCATGAACCGAGCGTCAAGCTCCGGCAGATTGTGGAGATAATCCTCATCCACCAAACGGCATACTACCCCTCAGGATAACTGAGGTCAACTGAATACCCACTTGCCACTTTCTCAGGGGTGTGGCCATATTTTGTGGCAGGGTGCAGGGTGCCATGGCCACGCCTCGAGAGACGCTGATGTTTCGAGGTGGTTTAGGCGTGGCCATGCTGGTCAGCATAGTATCAAGGTTCTCGTCACCACACCATGCCGCCAACGTGTGGGCCAATGAATTCGCCTCCGCCACCTGACCCTCGGCAGCGGCACGGTCGCACTCCAGACGCCGCGTTCGCGTTGCATCGTCGAGCACTTTCGTCTACAACCCTGCATGGAATGTGCCCTGTTCGATCCCATCCAGCAATGTCAAAGCCTGAGGACACATCGAGCCAAGACGCGCCGGTACGTCAGTTGAAGGTCTGCCTGGCCGTGCTCACGCGCTATTTGTGGCTAATCGTGCTTATCGCCGGCGGCGCAGCCGGTGTTCATCTCCTTATGTGGCCACTTGACGACTTCCGTATCGACGCCGTCTATCAGATCCTTTACATGCATGCCTACGGCGCTCTTGTGGCTACTGTGGCGATGAGCGTGACTCGCGGCATCCGCACGGCGCCCGCGTGGATCAGTAAGGCCTCCCTGGCGGTGCTGCCGCTTATCTTCGGCCTCTCCTGTGATCGACTGGCGTTGTTGGTGTACCCGCCGACCAGCCTCGATCCCAACGCCGCCCTCTTCGAAAGCCATCCCACGCGATTGTGGGCGCTCCGTCCCAACGCCGAGGCCCCCACCCTGGGCATCACGCTCAACGAGCGTGGGATGCGCGGCGCGTTGATCCCGTTCGAGAAGGCACCGGGCGAGCAGCGTGTGCTCATCCTCGGGGACTCGGTGGCGTTTGGAGTAGGCGCGGCGGACGAACAACTCTTCGATCGCAATGCGGTCGAGCTCCTGCGGCGTGACGGCATCAGCGGCGCCACCATCTTGAACCTGAGCGTTCCGGGGTATTCGCCGTGGCAGCACGCCGAAGTGCTCCGGACGGACGGCATGGCCTAAGACCCGGACGTCGTGATCTATGCCTTCTGCATGAACGATGTGGTGGATTGGCTGTGGCGGAATGTGCCCGGCCACGACCCTTCATCCCATCGGTTCGATGCGCTCGAGGTGTCAGGCCTGTTCCGGCTGGGCCGCGGCTTGTGGCAGAATCTGCGGCAACGGCAAGTGGAACGCTCATCCTCCCGCGCGCGCCTTGCACTGGTGCCCGCGCTTCAGGACGCCGACACACCCGACGTACGCGAGGCATGGCGAATCCTGCTCGACCACGTGGAACAGCAAGTAAGTCTGGCAAGGGAGCAGAGGCGCCGCATCGGCTTTCTTGTCTTCCCCACGGCCGGACAGATTCGCTGTGATGCGGGTG
>JAUXGE010000291.1 GCA_030622435.1 Planctomycetota bacterium | reverse complement strand
CTTCAGACCCCGCCTCGCGGCGGTAGCCCTTGCGCTTCGTTCGCACTTCACCTCCATCAGGTTGTGCAGGGGACTTGCACCCCCAGGTTATCGAACATGCTCGGCACACCTACTGTCTGTCAGCCTTACAGGCTGAGGACCAGCCAATGTACGGTGCGGCCATGCCGCACCATCCGGCTCTATTCGTCGTTCAACTGGTGCGTCGGGGACGCACCCTACTCAAGAAACACGTCAACAGTGACAGGAACCCGGCGGCCGGTTTACGGTGGACCGGAGCCGGCTTTTTCCAGAAGAACGGCGGAGCGTGCGGAACGAGCGCGGGGGTCTTCTGGCTCGAGCCTGAGCGTCTCGTTGAACGCTTCGATGGCCGCGTCCAATTGTCCTAGTTGTCGGTAGGCATTTCCGAGAAGGTAGTGCAACCGGGCCGTTTCGGGGCTGAGAGCTATGGCCTGGTTCAACAGGTCGATCGCTTCGTCGGTTCTTCCGAGCGTCATAAGTACACCGGCAAAGTTGAAGTAGGCCGGAATGTAACGAGGATTGGCCCGAACCGCCCGTTCGTAGCGATCGACGGCCTCTTCAAGGCGACCTTCCCGGGCAAGGATGTTTCCGAGATCGCTGTGAGCTTCGGCCATGGCCGGATCGATGCTGAGCGCCATTTCGTATTGCTCGGCGGCGTCGGGAACTCGACCCTGCCGCGCCAGCACCTTGCCCAGGTTGTAGTGTGCCATCTTGGCGGAATTCTCGTATGTCCGGTTATGCCGCGGGTTGATGCGCAGAGCTTCACGGAGTGATGCTTCGGCTTCCGCAAGACGGTTCTCGTCCAGCAGTCTCGTGCCGACGTTGTACCGGGCGCGTACGTTCCCGGGCCGCTTTGTGACAATATCCTGCCACATTCCCAAGTCCGTCCTGTAGTCGCGATTGCGCCGCACCGCTGCGAAAGTCAGCACCGATGTGGCAACCACACTTGCGATGATCGCGATCGCCGTGCCTGACTTACTACTGATCCATCGGCGCGCACTCAGGACTTTCAGAAATCGATGCCCTCCAAACACTGCAAGCGTAAGGATGCTCGCCAGCGGCAGGTACATCCGGTGCTCGAACAGCGGATCCCGGATCGGGATGAAGCTCGATGTCGGAGCCAGTACGACAAAGAACGACACACCCAGGAAGCCCAACCACGGTCGCCGGAACCACGCCCAAACGGTCCCTGCCAGTAGTGCCACAATGATGACACCAGGCACGCCCACGGCTGCAAACGTCTGCGCGACCGGCCAATCGTAATCCAGACACAGCGGGCGAGGCCACAGCGACAGCTTAATGTATTGGACCAGCACGCCGGCCTGGGTACAAAGATACTCTATCGGCGAAGTGTCATGGAACGAAAAGCCGACCGTGCCCGATCTGTGCGAGCTACCCAGCACCCCCCGGGCGACCCCCGACGTCCATAGCACGCTCAATGTTGCGGCCAGCCCCAGGTACAGCGCCCAGCGTCGCCGCACAACCTCAGCCCAGGAGTGCGCGAGAAATGCTCGATCGTAGAACAGGAGCAAAACCGGCGCGGTGACCATCACCGCCTTGGTCCCCATGCCAAGCGCGCAGCAGGCAACGGCCGTGACATACCACCAGACGCCTCGCGGTGATCGCGTGCCCCGAATCGCGCAGTAGAGCATCAGCAGATAGAACAACCCCATCATCGATTCGCCGCGCTGTATCAGATAGGTCACGCTCTGCGTCTGCAACGGGTGTACACACCAGAGCAGTGCCACCATCAAGGCCGGCCACGACACCGCCCCACCGGGATGTTCTAAAGGCGACCTCCCCAGCATCGTGCGACGGATGACGCCGAACAGCACCAGCGAGGCAAGCAGGTGGATGCCCAGGTTGACCGCGTGGTAGCCGGATACATTCAGCCCACCCACGGCGTAGTTGAGGGCCAGAGACAGGTCGAGCACGGGTCGGCGATGGCCCAGCACGTCAGTCAACGGCCAAAGCTGCTTGATGCGGGCGTTGTCGGCAATGTAACGCCCGTCGTCCAGAACGAAGCTGCCGTCGAAGCTGTTGGCGTAGGCAATGCAGCCGGCCGCGACGATCAGCAGCGCGGGCCACACCGGGGGGCGCGCAGACGAACATACAATCGCTTGTGATTTCTCGGGAGCATCCCGTGAATCAGGAGGTCTGTTCAATCAGCGTCCTCGCGTTCTCGCGTTGCGGCAGCCAAGTCGAAACCGATGCCGTCACTATTGTGCGTCAGCCCGAAAACGAGCAGACGCAGTATGGGCGGAACATCGGCCTCGTTCAACAGCCCGGCTAGAGCAAGCTCTATTGTCCTGTAACGGCTGCAGTACCGTCTTCCACGGGACGGGCCGGGAGAACGACGCTACACTTGGTCGGGAAGCGCTATAATGGCTCGGCCGATGCAGCCCAGCCGCCCTCGGCTGGGAAGAACGTCCAGACCTTAAAGCCCGATGCGGCTCAGCCACCCCAGGCTCAGCCCTGGACTGGTTGAATCCGGTCCCTGTCAATCGATTTTCCGACGAGATTGAGCCGATAGACAAACTGGGTCGGGACGCCGCCGTGTCCCACCATCGACAGGGGTCGGCCAGGATCCTGCCCCAAAATCGCCGATGGTGGGGACATGGAAACGAACCTTGACGTACGTTTTCGGCAGCCCTATCCTTTGTTGTTCTCGCCGCACGCTCGCATCGAGCACGCCGGTGGGACGACGCGACCACCTTGCCAGAGCCTCGGGCTTGTGGTCGCCGGGAGTCCGGGCAGGTAGCTCAGTTGGTAGAGCAACGGACTGAAAATCCGTGTGTCGGTGGTTCAAGTCCACTTCTGCCCAGTTTCGTAAGCCACCTTCAAACCGAGGTTTCGGCCTTCCCATTCTCGTTCGAGCTGCGCCCGGTTTCGGCACTCACGCCTCGATCGGTTGTGTATAACTCCAGCGTGGTTTCTTCTGGTCGCTTCATCCGGGAACGGATTCGTCTCGAGCGTACCACTGCCAAGAGCGCAGGAACCCGCTACCGCAGCCGCCTTTCCGGCCCCATTCCTTTGCGGCTTGCGTCGGCGAACCGTGGACTGACAATAACACCCGCCACCGAACAGAACTCCCCGGCTATGTGGTCCGCTCCCGCCCTTGGGGTGCGATGACACGACCTCTGACCGGTCGGGCCGCAGAGGAATCACACTGGAGAAAGGTAATCGAATGAACACCATGTACCGGCGGATGATCTGCACCTACCTCATCGGAGCATGGGCGGTTACGAGCGTCCAGGCACAGGACTGGTCCAAGGTGACGATCCGCACCGTTCCCCTCGCGGACAACTTGTACGTCCTGGTGGGCGGAGGGGGGAACGTCGCCCTGCTGGTCGGCGAGGAGGGGGCACTGCTCGTCGACACCGGGTATGAGCAGACGATCGAGAAGATCACCGCCGCTGTCAAGGCCGTCACCGACAAACCCATTCGCCTCGTTGTCAACACGCACTGGCACTTCGATCACGTCGGAGGCAACGAGGCGTTGGCTAAGTCCGGGTCGGTCATCATTGCCCATGAGAACGCACGCAAACTGATGAGCGAGGATCGGCACGTGGCCGTGATCGACACGGACGTACCGGCCTCACCGGCTGGGGCGTTGCCGGTGGTCACGTTTGCCGACTCCATGACACTGCACTGGGGCAACGAAGAGGTGCGGATTATCCACGTACCGGCCGCGCACACCGACAACGACTGCATCGTCCACTTCACAAAGTCCAACGTTCTGCACATGACCGATACCTGGTTCAACGGTATGTTCCCATTCATCGACCTCAATGCCGGTGGTTCGCTGGATGGCGTGGTCCATGCGTTCGACTTGGCGCTCACACTGGTGGACGACAAGACCAAGATCATCCCGGGCCATGGTCCGGGAGCAGACCTCGCAGATCTTCGTGAGTATCACGGAATGCTGGTCACCGTCCGGGACCGTGTACGCGCGATGAAGGTGGAGGGCAAGACGCGCGACGAGATCATCGCAGCCAAGCCGACGAAGGAGTACGACCCCAAATGGGGAAAATCCTGGCTCGACCCTGATACATGGGTGGGGCTCGTCTACGACGCTATGAACCGATCCGCGACATCAAGCAATGATCTCGAAGCCATCAAGCGGTTCCGCGCCGCCCACGACCGCGCCGCGCTGGCCCTGGACGCGCACGCGATGGCGGCGCTGTGGTCCGAAGACGGCATCATACTCCCCCCCGGATCCCCACCCGTTGTGGGGAAGGAGGCGGTTGAACGATTCCTCAACGACAACTACAGCTCGGCCGAGGGCGCCCGATACATCCGCAACAAGCACGACTACATCGACACGAGGATCGTGGGCGAATGGGCCTTCGAGAGTGGAGCTTTCGATGCGGCCTGGATGGCAGGGGACTCGGACGAGCCGTTCACGATGCGCGGCAACATGCTTCGCGTCCTGCGGCGCCAACCCGACGGCACGTGGAGGTGCGCCAGAGCCGCCTGGAACATCCACGATCAGTCAGGCCCCACCGACACGGACTGAACGGGGTAATGCGCGGGGCCGAGGAGGGTTTTGGCTCGCTGATCGGTCCGGGCTCCCAACCCAGGTCTACGCAATCCACAGGCTGGAGAAAAGAATTACCCTTCGTCTGGAGTGAATCCGGCATGGAAAGCGTATTGCATACATTGAGGGAGGAACCCGCAAACGCCTTCCCGAAAGGATCCCACTGATGAGACCACCGAGAGCCGGCGTGGCGACGGCGTTTGAATCGCACTATGGTGCGTCCGCTCCATTGCCCCCAGGTCCGTTCAGCGCGAGGCTCAGGTTGCGGTGCGTGAGATCGACGTTCGCTCGGGCCGTACTGGTGGGCGTCTGTTTCCTGCCTGTCGGGCCGGTGGTGCGGGGGCAAAGCGCCGATGACGACGAGCGACATAGTCTGGCCACGGACTTCGCCCAGGCGTACCGGGACAGAGACTGGTCCCGGGCGATCCAAGTGGGCCGCGAACTCGTCGAGATCGCTCCCAAGAACGACATTCACGCCTACAACCTCGCGTGCGTGTATGCGCTCAACGGTGATATCGACAGCGCGGGCACGTGGCTCGCCAAGGCAGCTGAGCGTGGGTTCCGGCATCTGAAACGCTTCGAAACCGACGCCGATCTCGTGGGTGTGCGGAAGAACACGGCTTACGCAACCGCACTGGCACTCGTGAAGGCTAACCAGGAGAAGGCGTTTGCGCGACTCGATAAGAAGTTCCTGAAGCACCCGCCGCTGGTTGTGCTTCCGTCAGGGTATGACAAGAACGTGGCATCACCGCTGGTCATCGCCCTGCACGGGTATGGGTGCCGGGCCGACATGATGACCAGGGAATGGAAGGGTATGGCCGATCGAATCGGCGCCATCCTGGTGGCTCCCCAGGGAGTGTACAAGGTCAAAGGGGGCAGCGGTTACAGTTGGTTTGGGCCCGGCACAGTCGATTATGACGAGGCCGATCACCTCGTGCGCCTCACACTCGATCTCGTCATGAAGGAATACGAGATCGACAAGAATCGCTTGATTCTGACCGGGTTCTCTCAGGGAGGCTACGTTGCCTATGTGGTGAGCGCGAGGCAGCCGTACCTGTTTCCCGCCGTAATACCGATGGGGGCCGGCTATGTTGCCGCGATCGACGCTCCGGAGAGGGCGACGGGCAGCAGTCGGCCTCGCTACTACTTCATGATCGGTGAGCACGATCAGTCGGTGGATCAGATCCACGATGCCGTCGAAGCCTTCAAAAGAGCCGGCTATGCAGTCAAGAAACGTATATACCCCGGTGTCGGGCACGCTTTTCCAAAGAACATGGTCCAGGAGATTCACGACGCGCTGGATTTCGTGCTCGACCATCGCTGAGTGCCGCCTCATGTCACTCCAAAGGCAATGTAGCGCCGCCCCTTGTGGGCGGCGTCTGCCCGCTCCTTGACAGTCAGCGGTTCTGATCGGTGGTGACGGCAGGCAACGTAGAGCCGGGTGCCATGGCTCACGCCCAGCGTGACCATGTTGCGCCGGGTGCCATGGTTCACGCGCAGTGTGACCATGTTCCGGGTGACGCCATGCCTTGACGTCACCCACGAGGAGTGACGCTACAAGCCCGGGTACGTCTGGCTTTGCCCGACGTCTGCCGGATGTGGTTTCGTCGGGCTCAGCCCGACCTACCGGCTTGCGCCTTCGTGCACG
>JAUXGE010000259.1 GCA_030622435.1 Planctomycetota bacterium | reverse complement strand
GGCATGGGACATCAGCGTCGGCGATCCGGCCATCATCACAGTCATCATCGATGACGGTGTGCAGCAGGATCACCCCGACATCAACCAGATCGCGGGCCGGGACTTCACCAGTGCGGGAACCCACGGCGGACCGGGCAATGAATGCGACAACCATGGCACGACGGTGGGGGGCTGCACCTCGGCGATCATCAACAACGGTCTGGGGGTCGTCGGCATCGCCCCCGGGGCCAAGGTCGCGTCCGCCAAGTACTCGATATCGAATGTTCCCTGCGACGGGTCCGGATGGTTCTACATCAGTTGGTTCGTCGATGCCCTGGACTGGGCGCAGACGATCGGGGCACGCGTGACCAACTGCAGCAGCGGCTTCGGCGCAAGTAGCTCGATCACCAACAAGTACCAGGAGACCTACAACAACGGCATCGTCCACTTCTCCTCCTCCGGAAACTCCGGAGGCAGCGGCATCGGGTATCCGTCCAGCCTGCCCACCGTCAATTCCGTCGGTGCGAACAACCGGTACGGCAACCGCGCCTACTTCAGCACGTACGGCACGGGCCTGGCGTTTGTGGCGCCCGGGCAAACGATCGGCACGACGGATCGAACGGGATCGGACGGGTACTTCGGCGGTGACTACGGCTACGTCGACGGGACGTCCTACTCCTCACCATACGCCGCCGGTGTGGCCGCCATGGTCCTGTCCGTCAACAGCGGCCTGACGTCTGCGGAAGTCAACCAGATCATGAATGACACCTGCATGGACCGCGGCTCGGCTGGCTACGACATCTACTACGGCTGGGGAATCGTCAATGCGCACGATGCCATGCTGGCGGCATCGCCGGCCGTTATGCTTGAGGGCTACTGCTTCTACGACGAGGCCATGCAGAACCCGGCCAACACCGTGACGGTCGATGTGTTCAACCTGGATACGGAAGCGAGCTGGCTCGCGGACACCACGGACAACTACTACAGCCTTGAACTCCAAGCCGGCTCCGACATCAACGTCGATGATACACTGCGTCTGATCGCCAAGGACGACACGAACTGGGTCAATGTCACGGACCACATCGTGACCCAATCGGAAATCGACGCCGGAAGTATCTACCTGGATCTTGTTCTCGACGAGTTCTACCTCGATCTGATCGACTTCCCCATGTACGAAGCGGACGCACCTGACGAGGATCAGATGTGCGGGCCGGCCGTCGCGCAGATGGTGCTGAACTATATGTACTGGGACTCGGACGAGGATCCGGTTCCACCCATGACTTTCGACAGTCAACAGGAACTCTATGACTACGGGATCGCGCTTAATGAGACTCCCGGCATCGACTACCTGGACACAGTGGGTATATGGCACACTATTCAGGATCAGCGCCCGCTGCCATATTCGCAATACGGCTACAACTTCAGCAAACGACACGACACGGACAGCGCCGAGATGGTCAAGCAGATCGCCCAATGGATCGCGTACGAAACCGGGACCTACGGCGGCCTCGAGCCGGGTCATCCGGAACACGTTCCGGGTGTGATCCCCGCCTACGGCAATTACACGAACTGGATGGCCGTCCGCGGTATCCACACCAGCGAAGACGCCTACCCGCTGCCACCCGAGTTGGACGTGTACGGCTTCTGGGTCAACGACCCTTACCCGGCCAGTTTGGGCGGTATCGGCGAGAACAGTTACAAGACGATCGACGAGTTCCTGACCACCTACTATCTGCCGCTGGCCACGGGAGACTCCTACGATGGTGAGTACGTGGCAATCTGCGAACCGCCGGAGACCGTCACGGACCAGGAAATTCTGTATGTGACTTCGCCGGACCGGTTCACGGAGGAGGCACTGAATGTACTGGCGACGGTGCAGGCTCTGGCGTCCCCACCGGAGGAGCTGATCGCCGAAGCCAACCAATGGATCGTGCAGGCCGCGATCGAGGGCGTGACTGAGCAGCTCATACCCTATGACGATGCATTTGCCAGGCGGTTCGAAGCCACCGAGCCCGGCATACCGATTGGGGTCGTCAACGACCTCGGCGCAGACTACTACGCCGTGCCGTTCAACGTGGTTGCAAGCAACACTACCCTCACTACCGGCAGCGGGTCCGGAACCGTGGTGGTCGTCATCATCGACGCCGCCGACGGCGCATTCAGAGAGGCGTCGTGGGTGAAGCGGCCGGTGGTGTATCTTCCGGTTTCCGAGGGTGAGGCTCTCAAGATCGCCTCGCAAATGCTGGAGAAGCTGGGAATCGATCCGATCTACATCCGGAAGGCGACGGTGGAACTCGCGCATGTGGAGTCGACGCCATATTATCCACACTGGCGCATCACGGGTCCGAACTTCCAGATCCTCGTTGCCCCCGACGGCACGGCCACGGTCGTAGAGTAGCCTCGAGTCGATTTGATATCTGAGCGTCACCAGGGAGGCGGCCCGCCGGACTTGTAACGGCGACCGCCTCTCTCTCTTGATGCTGAATACCTATCCCAGTGGCGAGCGTCATCAGCCAACTGGGTGACGCGTGCAATCGATACGGTCGAGAGGGAAACAAGCCCCGTAGGGGCGAAAGGCATCAGCCCACGGCGTGAGCCGTGGGAATGAGAACGGGCAATCTGCAATGAGCCCCGTGGGGGCGACACACGGATTCTCGTGTGGGTCTGATGTACAACGTGTGTGAGGATGGAGTGCCGTCCCTCCGGGACTGGATGTGTTGAAACCGGGCCGTGGGCTAAGGACTGCCGTCCCTCCGGGACTGTACGCCGGGGACGACAAGACGACTAGCGCTTCATGGCACATGAAGCGAGGCGTGTGTCGTATGCCCAATTGAAGCGCTCGTGCTTTCGGCGCGTCGCCATGCCCGCGCCCGACTTCGTCGGGCTTGGGCATGGCACGCATCAATCGAGTAGTAACGGGGCACTAGGTACCACAGACCCGTATGTACCTTTCTGGAAACGGCACTAGCTCTCAATCCGGTGAGGCCCAAGGCCGAAGGCCTTGGCAGATTCGTCACCAAAGACCACGAGAATATTATCCATCATTCCGAACAACCCGCTGTTAGGCAAACATTCCGTTGCTGAGATGAAGACCACTTCTCCATTTGAGAACGACAGACATAGGTCCTGAGGGTATTCGATCACCTCGGGATCATTCTCCCAAGCGCGAAGCCAGTACACATCCACTCGAATCACACGTTCCCCGATTAACTTGCTCCAACGGCTCTCGACTGAAACATCCCATTTTCTTGGGCCGACCACGATTTCTGCCATGCTCCGGGCGCACACGCACAGCCCATATTCGACAAAAGCCGCGTCCCAAGTTATGGAGAACACCTTACCTCGCGCGTCTTCGAGTTGCACCCCGTAGTCGAGTGAATCGAAACGCGGGTCGCCCTTCCAGCCAGCCTGCTGGTCCCCGTATTCGATCTCAAAATAACTGACGCGAACGATATCAGTTCCGATGAGTTGTGCCACGATGGCCTCGAATTCATCATGCGTCATCGGGCATACCCCCTAAGGCATCACACCGCGCCCAAGAAACATGATGAACTCGCCTGTCACTTCGTTCCACCTCGTGGCCCGGCGTTCTTGACGTACTTGTCGAGCCACTCGGTCATCTCCCACGCCATGTGCATGACGGACTCGCGCGAGCGATAGCCGTGGGCCTCGTGTGGGAGCATGACCAGGCGGCAGGTCGCACCATGTCCCTTCAGTGCGTTGTAGTAACGCTCGCTTTGCATGGGATAGGTGCCGGAGTTGTTGTCGGCCTCACCGTGGATCAACAGGATCGGCTCGTTAACCTTCTCTGCGTGCATGAAAGGCGACATCGCAGCGTACACGTCCGGCGCCTCCCACAGCGTTCGCTCCTCGGCCTGGAACCCGAACGGCGTCAGGGTACGGTTGTAGGCGCCGCTTCGGGCTATCCCCGCTCGGAACAGGTCGCTGTGTGCCAGCAGGTTGGCAGTCATAAAGGCGCCGTAGGAGTGCCCACCGACGGCAACCCGATCAGGGTCGGCCACGCCTCGGCGCACCATTTCGTCGATGGCCGCCTTCGCCCCTGCGACAAGCTGCTCGATGAACGTGTCGTTGGGCTCTTCGTCACCCTCGCCGACAATCGGGAACGTGGGATCATCAAGCACTGCATAGCCGTGGACGAGCCAAAGAAGTGGCGAATGTGAGTGAGTGCGCACGAAACGATAAGGTGAGTCGGTCATTTGCCCGGCCGCATCGGCGCTCTTGTACTCCTGCGGATATGCCCACACTAGCATGGGCCAAGGACCGTCCTCGGGCTTCTTGCCGGGGGGCAGATACAGCGTGGCCGTCAGCTTGACACCGTCGGCCCGTTCGTACCGGACCATCTCCTTGTACACGTCGGTAAGCTGCGGCGCCGGATGAGGAAAGTCGGTGATCTGTTGGATGTCACCACTTACAAGATCACGCACGAAGTAGTTCGGAGGATCCGTCTTGGTTTCGCGCCGCGTCAACGCGGTCATCTTGTCAGGATCCAGCAGATCGACTGCGTACTCATAATAGGGAGCCTCCGACCGCCACAGCCGCTTATGTTCCTTGGTGCGCAGGTCGAACCGGTCGAGGAAAGGCCGGTCGCCTTCAGGCGATGCGCCGGACCCGGAGAGGAACAGTGTGTTGCCCGCGTCCGCCGTCAGCAGCACCGACGTGCCCGAGAGGGTGTCGGTCATGATCGGGCGACCAGGATCGTTGTACCGATCCTCGAACGAACGGTCGATCAGCAGTGTCGGCTCCGAACCCGGTCTGGACGGATCGATGCTCCAAGTGCGCGTCTTTCGGTTCTTCCACCACCACTCCGAGACGAGCGCGAGCCGCTCGTTGCCCCACATGATTCCGGCATAGCGCATACCGATGGAGACAAGCGCCACGGGCTCGCCGTCGAACGGAGCCGCCAGCGTGTACACGCGATCACGCACTTCGGCCTCCTTCCGTGGATCGCCCCCATCCTGGGCTTCCGCCCAACAAACGCTGGCCGGTGCGTCCGCCCGCCATCCAAAGGACCGAGGGCCCGTCGGTACGGCGCCGAATCCGATGGGCACTTCCTCGGCCAGTGGGAGGTCGGCAATCTCTCGCGCGACACGACCGGTCATGTCCAGAACCTCGACGCGTCGCGGGAAGCGATGCAGAGGGACGAGATACGAGTAGGGCCTGTGTATGGTCTCGACCAGGATATACTTTCCGTTCGGCGCCGGCTCGGCGCCGGCGATAACACCAGGCTTCCCCAAGGGCGTGATCTCGCCTTCGAGTGTCACCTTGACCACGCTCGACGTCAGGTAGTAATCGAACAGGTCTTCATCGTGCGCGTTCTTCAGCAAGTCCTGATAAGTACGGGCCGGCGCCTTCTTCCCGATGTTCTCGCGCAGAATCGGGCCGCTCGGCACCTGTGGTTCCTCAGGCGCTTCGCCGCGGTCGCTCGGCACGAGCCTGCAGATCAGAGTTCGGTTGTCTGATACCCATTCGCAGGGTGATCCGTAGGCGGCGTTCAGTCGAGGGCCGGTGATCCGCTTCGCCTGCGCCGTCGCCACATCCGCCACCCACAGCTCGATCCCGCCTTCGCGCGTATGCGTGAAGGCGACTCGCTCGCCGTTGGGCGACCAGCGGACGCTTCCAAGTCGTGGTTCCTCCGGCAACCCCTTGATCGGTCGCTCGCTGCGATCGGCAATGCGCTCGAGAGTCAGGCCGGTGTAATGCGAAACACGGCTGCGACCGTTCGTCCGCGGGTTGATCCGGCGCCCGGCCAATCGCATTTCCGGTTGCGCAATCTCGGAGATGGGCGGCAGGCTGGGACGTTGCAACAAAAGCACCCACCTGCGGTGCGGGTCGAGGCTCACGCTCGGTGTCGGTGGCGCATCGATGAGATTCGCAATCGCCTCGGGCGGCAGGCGGTATCGCTCCGGCTTGGCGGTGTCGTCCTGCCCAAAGGCTGGATGAGTCAGCCATAACAGACAGCCTGCCAATATAACGATGGAGTGCGATAGTCGTCTGCCGACTGCGATCGTTGAACAAGCTAGCATGGGGAATCTCCTGAGCAACAGCGTGGATGAACACGAACCGGAGGCCCACCGCCGATAAAAGCCACGGCTGGTGTGCGTTCACACCGCCGATCGTACGAACGTTGGGCGGGAGCGGCAAGGCGGCGCGCGCGTAGTCGGTTGCCCCAACAGGGTTCTTCCCAAAGGCCTTTGCTTGGCGGTCTGCGGGCGACTTGCGGCCAACACCCCTGGAGGGTAGCCTAAAGACGGCGTAGGAACGCGTTTGGAACAGTCACGGCAACAAGAACGCCTCATGCGTTCGAATGGCACGGACGACCTTTATGGGCAGCGGTCGACGTGTAAAGTTGTCGCCTTGACTGCTCGTCCTGGTTATCAGCCGGGTGCGGGGCGCCACGGCAGCGTGAATCGGAGCACAGCCTCACGACGGCAACTTGTTGTCGTTGGTGTGGTCAAACCTGGCGAAGCGTCCACCGCCGTGCGTCCGTGAGTACCGGAAGAACCGGAGTAAGCGTACATGCAGCAGCTCATCTACCTCGACAGTGCGGCGACCAGCTTCCCCAAACCGAACAGCGTGCATAACGCGGTTCGCGATTTCTACAGCAAGTACGGCGTCAACCCCGGTCGCTCCGGTTGCGACCTCGGGGTCAACGCAGAGCAGATGATCCACGGTACGCGCAAGAAGCTCTCGGCGTTTTTCAACAGAAGCCTGGTGGATGCCGGCAAACCCAAGGACCCGAACCGCCTGGTCTTCACACTGAACGCAACGATGAGCTTGAACCTCATCATCAACGGGACGGTCAATGCGGGCGATCATATCGTCACGACTACCCTCGAGCACAACTCGGTGATCCGGCCGGTCAACCACCGGGTCAGTCAAGGCGCAG
>JAUXGE010000057.1 GCA_030622435.1 Planctomycetota bacterium | reverse complement strand
CCATCCACGTCATGAGGTCTCCGGAAAGGAGCAGAGCCAAGCGACCTGCCAGAGAAAAACCGCCCGGCCCGCGTTGGGGGCGAAGGAGGCGGCGCGTCATCCGCACTCCGTTCCTGGTGGCCGCGGGCTCGGGCGGGGTCCATTTCCACTGTTTCACCTAATCGAGTGTACACGGCGCAATGGTCTGCCACTCTGGTACCGTGTTCCACGAGTTCCACGACTATCGTCCCGCGAGTGATGGTGTAGCGTCACCCCTCGTGGGTGACGTGCCGCCGCCCACAAGGGGCGGCGCTACACTCCTGACATTGTCGCGGCACTTAGATAACACGGCATTAGTCGGCACCCCACGCACCGAGTGTGATGGAGGCGCTGAGGTCAGTCTCGTAGCACGAGCCCTCGGTATCGCAGTACTCGCGCACCCCCTCGACGCTCGACCATTCGATGAGTTCGCCTCCCAGGGTGGTCTCGCCCGTCTGGGTGCCAACATACCGGAAGCTCTCTGTCGACTGCATGAGAGCGTCCGTCTCCAAAAGCCTGTAGTCAAACGTCCACGTGGCCGTGCGACCGTTCGACCTTCCTCGTGTCGGACGTTTAAGTCATGATCAGTCCTTGCCACCGGTCGAGATCCCACGTTCTCTTCCGGATGGCCGTCGGCCGGTCGTAAGGATGCAGTCAGACGCCTCGAATGGGGTTCCATCCAAGAGCAGACCGTGGAGTGTCAGGGGCATGGGCATCTTGGGACTGATCCCGCGAAGCTCGAGTTCCCGGACGATGTCCCGTGTCGAGAACCGGACGACAAGATCGTCGACTGAATCTCGCCGCATCCGGTGACAATCGCAGAGGTCGCCGTCAAATGGTGTGACAACATCCTGTTGGAAAACCATCGGTCTCCACCCGTGTCTCAACGGCTCGACGGTGCCGCCAACGCCATCCGCACGTTGCAACATGAGCGAATCCATGTCGATAGATGAAACATCAAAGACATCCGTGCCGACAACGGCGATACGTATGCGCGCGTTGCTCCGGGTGTTGAGCCGGTTCGGGCACGACCCTGGCCTGATATCGAGCAGCACTGCCTGGCGCTCGTAGGCGCCCATATCGACGATGGGGCGTTCTCCGTAGCCCGTGTCGAGGATAAGTGGATCGTTGACAAAGCGCGGCTTCCCGCCCAGGTCCATGAGCACGTCCACCGGAACGGCCGTGTTGTCCCCGGCGTCGATACACGGCGACCCTGCCTGCAAACGGTAGTCGCCGTTCACCCAGAAGTCGTCGGTCGGATCATCGGGCGTACCGTTGTCGTTCCAGTGGCCGGGATCGACGAACATCGGATCCGCATCGATGCTGGCTTCACCAAACCAGATCTCGCCTGTTCCACCTTGGACGTCGCTGTGCGTAACGGCGAAACTTGTGTACCCGATGCCTGAAAGCTCATTGGGCAGATCGCCCCAGAGAACGCAATTTGTCACACTCGGGCTGCTGAAGGAGTTGGCAACTCCGCCGCCGCGGCTGGCAGAGTTGCCAACGAACACGCAGTCTATGACTGTCGACACGCCTGGCGGGCAGCGCGTGGACGATGTCTGAACGACTCGTTCGGGATCGGATTCTGGCCGATAGGGATTTGGGCCGGAAGCCGATGCCGCATTCTGTCCGCCCGACTGATCGCCACAGACTCCACCCCCGTCGGCAATGGCGAAGTTCCCCGAGAACGTGCAGTTGCTCAGCATCGAGTCGCTCCGGTTGTTGAACAGCCCACCACCGTTGACGACGGCGACGTTCGCTGAGAAAATGCAGTTCTTGAGCGTGGGGTTGCAGCGCCAGGAGGTGGACATCCCGCCTCCGTTGGCCCCGGCAGAATTCCGCGAGAATGTGCAGTTTATCAGTGTCGGGCTAGCATAGGATAAAGCGCATACCCCACCGCCGTTGTAGACGGCCGAGTTCTCCGAGAACTCACAGTCAGTCAGAGTCGGGCTGCTCTCGTCCCAGTTGGACATGCCGCCGCCGCCGTTTGCCGAATTACCGGAGAAAGTGCAGTTTGTGAGCGTGGGGCTGCTGCTTTCGTTGCTCATTCCTCCGCCGAACCAGTGCGACCAGTTCGCCGAGAACCTGCAGTCTGTCAGCGTCGGGCTGCTGCACCAGGAGTTGCCCATCCCGCCGCCAACTTCGGCCGAATTCCCGGAGAACATGCAGTTCGCCAGCATCGGGCTGCTGTACCTGGAGCTGTACATGCCACCACCATCGTAATAGGCGCTGTTACTCACGAATGTGCAGTCACTTAGCGTTGGGTTCCCGCCCTCGTTGTACAACCCCGCGCCACTGTCGTCGTCATTACCCGATGTTCCGGCCGCGTTGCCGCCTGAGATGGTGAAACCGTCAAGCACTGCCGTGTCATCTGTTCCGGTCCCGGTGACCACGTGGAAGCTGTTCTCGCCCCGGGTCGGCTCATCCAACAACAGCTCAGGCGATGCAACCTCCACATCGTCCCCGTCCAGATCGCCACTGAGAATCGTCTCGAAGCGCATAACGTCCCGCTCGTCCGGGTCAACGACACACGCTCCCGCGTCACACCCGCGATAGCCGCCCCGCACCGCAACACCGCTGATTAGCTGGAATGTGGCCTCGCGGTCGTCCGGGGTCACACCCCCGGCTTCATCCTGATCAGGCTTGTACGTACCGGTCGCAACGTGGATCGCGTCACCGTACCGCGAGGCACTCAGGGCATCCTGCAAAAAGGCAAACGCCGTTTCCCAGGCAAGTCCATCTCCACCCAGTGGGGCATCGTTGTCCACGTAGTACACGGCCTGGCATTCGTCCGGAAGACTGTCGTTGTCCACGTCGGCTGACGTGCCGGCAGCAATATCACACTCATCCGGGACCTCATTGCCGTTGCAGTCCCGGCTTGCCCTCAGGACCAAGGCGCACCTGTCGCCCAAGCCATCTGAGTCGCAATCCGTCTGCTCAGGGTTAGCGTGAAGAGGGCAGTTGTCGTCACAGCCCATCAGGCCATCCCCGTCCGGATCACCGGGCGGGCCTCCTTGGTATTCAAGAACACCCATGTCCACGATACCAAGATCCGGCCTCAAGGGATCTGGATTCCCAACATCAAGCGTACACGGATCGTCGTAGAATCTATCGATCCCAACCACATTGATGTGAATGGGGTCGTCCTCATTACCGCTATCGTCAAAGTCATCCATCTCAGGGGGCACCACCGTATTGTCTCCAGCGTCGATGCAGGGCGAGCGCGGAAGGAGCCCGAGATCTTCATCACCTGTGCCGTGAATACCGTCTGGACCTTTGACATCAACGAATAGAGGGGCCGCATCGATGTTGCCTACGCCTGGTAGGATATCGCCATCGTGCGGAAGATTGTCTTGGACCGCGCTGTACGTGACAAGAGTCAGACTTCCAGCGGTGTCAAAGATCTGGGATCGCCTTCCGTCTACGCGAGCGTCACTGTTACCCCACAGAATGCAGTTTGCGAGCGTCGCGGCACTCTCGCGCTCGTTGAACATCCCACCACCACTGTACTCGGCCGTGTTGCTCGAGAAGGTGCAGTTTGTAAGCGCCGGATCACTGCCAGAGGCGTAGATCCCGCCACCGAAGTCGGCCGAGTTTCCCGAGAAGGTGCACTGCGTGAGCCCCGGGTTACTGCGGTATGTGTAGACCCCGCCACCGTAGTCGGCCGAATTTCCCAAAAACACGCACTGCGCCATTGTCGCTTCACTTCGGTAAACGTCCATACCGCCACCCCTGCGAGCAGAGTTTCCAGAGAACGTACAGCTCCTCAGCGCGACACTGCTTCCGTTGTCGTGCATTCCGCCACCACTTCCGGCAAAATTCCCCACGAATGCGCAGTTCGTCAGGGTGGCATTGCTGTCGACGTTATGCATGCCACCACCAGCGTAACAGGCGCTGTTACTTAAGAACCTGCAATCAATCAGCGTGGGATCCCCGCGTTTGTTGTACATCCCTGCGCCATTCTCGTCGTCGCGATTCCAGGATGGGCTCGCGTTGCCGCCTGTAATAGTGAAACCGTCAAGCAGTGCCGTGTTGTCCGTGTTGCTGCCCGTGACCACGTGATAGCTATTCTCACGGCGCGTAGGCTCATGCAACAGCAAGTCGGGTGATGCAAGCTCGACATCATTGCCGGACAGGTCGCCGCTCAGGATTGCCTTGTTCAGCGAGATGTCGCGCTCGTCGGGATCGGGTGCGCCGCAGCCGGCGTAGCCGCCGCGAAGGGCTACGCCGTTGATGAGTTGGAACGTAGTCTCACGGTCGCCTGGAGTGACCTCGGAACCTTGATCAGGCCTGTACATGCCATCGGCCACGTGGATTTCGGTGACGGTTCCGGCCGATGCATCGGCCGCGGCCAGTGCGTCTTGCAGTTGCAGGTACCCCCGGCACCAGCTCGCACCATCGTGAACCGGACCGGCGGCGTTTGCATCCACGTAGAGCACCGATTGCGCAGATGCCGGCAAACCTACCAGTATGGTCAAGAGACCTGCAACAAAGGAAATGGTTAGACAAGATCTCGGCTTGCAGGCTCGATCACGTGTCCCGCTCCCGCTGAAACTGCCACTGCTCGTCACGCCGCTCATGGCTGTTCTCCGGTTCTTGTGTGTTCGTGGGACGTCTGCACTTGCTGCGAAACCTCACACAAAGGAGCGCAGACACGTGTGTCTGTCGCCACGTTTATGCCGGAACGCGCGTACCTTGGGCGCAGACGTTCTACACGTACGATTACTCTCCGGGTTCAGAGCTTTGTACGAACCCTTGTTCGACGCAACTGGACGCTGGGCGTCACGACCTTGACACTACTGAACATCGAACCTGCCGCAGTGTCGTCAGATTGACACTTGCGACTTCGACACTTGCCGGTAATGCCTCCGAAGTTCGCTACTCCACCTCTATTCTCTAAGACACCGGACAGTTTCGCGCGGCGGGACAAAAATGAAAAAAAATGCCGGATCGAGACGTCACTTACCATCCTCCGCCGACGCGACGCGTTTGTCTCGGCGTTGCTGCTTAAAAGATCCGCCCGGCCCGCGAGTGGGGCGTAGGAGGCGGTGCGTCAACCGCACTCCGTTCTGGTGGCCGCGGGCTCGGGCGGGGTTCGACAATCAGAGAGGTCTGCAGGTTGACAGACCCGGAAAACACCGTCGTTTTATGCTTCAACAGGATCGTGGCCGCACGGTCGCATTGGCACGCACCTCCGGGGCAAGTTGGTCCCCACCACCGCCCCATATTGCGTATTGATCTCCCAAGCGGCGACCGTAGCGGCCCACGCATCCTGCCATGTACTTGATTGGCCCTGCCCTCCTTCCTTCTCGGGGACCCTGGTGGTGCCAGCGTCGACGTACGCCGTCGGCCCGGATGGAGGCCGCTAGCCCGATGGCTCGGCGCACGCGACGCTGAACACAACCAAGGCGGGAGTGGGAAGGATGGGGTTGTTCCCCAAAGCAAGGTACGGAAGAAGCCTCGTGTCGTTTTCGTATCGTTTTCGCGGCGCTGCCGCATGATTGGGCTAATCTGCAGGACCGGGCTATTCAACGCATCATCGTCAGCCGGTCCACTCAGCAGGGAGAGTCCATGACGAACATCCAGAGGGCAAGAGGATCCCAGCAAGTCGGCGTATCGCTGGTGCGGCTCAAAAGTGGCGAGACACAGATGGTCCGACCCGAAAGCGGGCGCTAACCGCTCCAGATGGAACCATTGAGCAATGTAAGCAAGCCGTTTCATCGTGACGCACCCAACTAAGCAAAACCCGCGCAACGGATCACGAGCGAGCGCCTTGGCGCTCCGCAGACCGGAAACACGGCGCAATGCGTGAAACCGTCAGCGCAGAGACAGAATCAAGCTAGTTTTTGGGGCGGTCCTGATAACGGAAGTGCTTGTATGAGCAAAAAGAGTGCGGAAAAAACGTCAGATGGATCTAAGAAAATAAATCAAAAGATACAGCAAATATAAATCGAACTAAAATCCGTACACGCTATTACATTTATATTAGATCCCGCTCATCCAAACCGCCAAACACACATATTGTCACTTATAACATACAACCCTGCCCGATAAAAGTCAAGGCAACCAAGCTGTTTTTTGCGCGACTTACACCGATTGGAAGGCGGAAACCCCGCTTAAATCGCTTTTCACCTCAGGTGTAAGCGGACAGATTCTTGCCACTACGGAAACACCACCCTCGAAGCGCTCATCGTGCCCCCTTACATCCCATGGTCGCTGTGTTGGTATTCTAAACCAAGCTTCAGCCTTGCCGGGATGAACCCAACGCTTCCAAGAGGTAGATCACTGCTGTCCGGGCGCCGTGCCTTTGCCATTCGCCGGATCAGGCATTGCTGCTCATCAAGTACTTATGAATCGAAGCAGCACTGGATTTGCCGTCGCCCATGGCGAGGATCACCGTAGCCCCTCCGCGAACGATGTCGCCCCCGGCGAAGACGCCCGGGATGTTCGTCATGTTGTTCTCATCGATAATGATGTTCCCCCAACGGTTGACCTCCAGACCGGGTGTCGTCTGCGTCAACAGCGGGTTGGCACCCGTGCCGATAGCCTCGATGAAAATCTGGCAGGGGGTATCGAATTCGCTGCCCTTGATGGGCACGGGGCGCCGCCGACCAGAGTCATCCGGCTCGCCCAGTTCCATCTTGATGCACCGGACGCCGCGGACCCAGCCGTCGTCGTCACCGAGTATCTCGATCGGATTGTTCAACAGGCGCAGGACGACGCCTTCCTCCTCCGCGTGCTTGATCTCCTCGACACGGGCCGGCATCTCCTCGCGTGAACGCCGGTAAACCAGCGTCGCCGGATTTGCGCCGAGTCGCTTGGACGTTCGAACGCTGTCCATGGCCGTGTTGCCTCCGCCCACCACGACGACCTGCTTCGCGGGCATGATCGGCGTTTCCACCTCGCCGTTGGCGAACTGGTACGCGCCCATCAGGTTCACGCGCGTCAGGAACTCGTTGGCGGAGTACACACCCTTGAGGTTCTCCCCCGGAATACCTTGAAAGACGGGCAGACCGGCACCATTCGCCACGAACACCGCGTCGAAACCCTCATCACTCATCAGTTCGGGGATGGTGTAGGTCTGACCTATGACGACATCCGTGACGATTTCGACGCCGCGCTTCTTTAACGTCTCGACCTCGGCCTCGACAATGAAGTTCGGCAAGCGGAACTCGGGAATGCCATAGACCAGGACGCCGCCGGGTTTGTGCAGGGCTTCGAAGACGGTGACAGCGTGTCCGAGCTTCGCCAGCTCACCTGCGCAGGTCAATCCACCTGGTCCCGAGCCGACAACTGCCACCTTCTTCCCGGTTTGCGCCGGCTTCTCGAACAGCACTTTCCGGTTCTCCCGGGCCCAGTCGGCTACGTATCGTTCGAGGTAACCGACGGCTACGGCTTCGCCCTTCTTCCCACGAACGCACAATATCTCGCACTGCGTTTCCTGAGGGCAGACGCGCCCGGTGACGCCGGGCAGGACGTTGGCGTCGAAGAGGATATCCGCGGCCTTATCCATGTCGTTGTTGGCCACGGCATCGATGAAAGCAGGAATGTCGACGCCGACCGGGCACCCATCGATGCATTTGGCGACCTTGCACATGAGGCATCGCTGGGCTTCCGTGTGCGCCGTCTCGTCGGCGTACCCACAGTTAACCTCCCGGAAGTTGGACGAACGAGCTTCCGGGTCCTGTTCCGGCATTCCATGCCGGTCGATCTTCATCCGATCGGATGCTTTCATTTCGAGGGTTCCTGCTCGCGCGGCATGTCGCCGGCTCCCATCACCTTTCGCACACGATTCCGCATGTTCATCAACTCCGCAACCGGCGTTTTCACGACCGCAGCCCTCGAGCCGCTTGGCCGAGCCCGGAAGCGGGTTACAGTATCAGCTACACCGGTTGGAGACCGCCCCCCACATTCACCGCACGGCTTCGTCCGTCAGGCGGGTCACTCACAGCCCGGCCTGTCGCTGCACTTGCACTCGTGGCTCTTGTGCAGTCGGTCCCAAGCGATCTTCTCCTGATCGCGGTAGGTCGTCAGCCTATCGGTCAACTCATCGAAGTCTACCGTATGCGCGTCGAACTCGGGCCCGTCGACACAGGCAAACTTCGTCTCGTTGTCGACGGTCACACGGCAGCCACCACACATCCCGGTTCCGTCGACCATGATCGGGTTCAGCGAGACGATTGTGCGAACGCCGAAGGGCTTCGTAACCTTGGCTATGGCGCGCATCATCGGGACCGGACCGGCCGCCAGTACGCCGCCGACTCCCTGGCTCTTGTCCTCGAGCAGCTCCAGAAGCTTACCGGTGACGAAGCCGTTGTAGCCGTAGCTCCCGTCGTCGGTACAGGGGAAGACCGCGTCGCAATGCTGCGCGAGCTCCTTCTCGAAAATGACGTACTCCTTCGACCGCCCACCGATAATCGCGGACACCCGGTTTCCGGCTTGCTTCAACGCTTCGGCCTGAGGGTAGATGACGGCCGTCCCGACACCGCCGCCTACCAGGACTGCATGACCGAAGTCCTCAATCTCCGTGGGCTTGCCCAGCGGGCCGACCACATTCGTGATGGACTCGCCCGCCTCGAGGGCACAGAGCCTCTCGGTTGTAGCACCGACGACCTGGACCACGAGGGTGATCGTTCCCGCCTCGGCATCCGAGGTGGCCATCGTCAACGGGATGCGCTCCCCGTCCTCGCCCACCCGGACGATGACGAAGTGTCCCGGTTTGTGATGCGAGACCACGCGCGGAGCCTCGACTTCGATCTGCCGCACTTGCGGCGCCAACCACTCTGCTTTGCGTATTAAGAACATAAGCCTCTCTCGTGTGGCACCGGCTTCCAGCCGGTGAAGCACTTTCTTGTAGCGAATCCATGGCGCGTCGAAACCGGCACCCACCTTAGGGATGCCGGGAGCAAACGGCTCGCGCCATCATAGGCCCGATATGGGCACTCCTGCAAATGGCGCGCCACGCATTACGTCCCCGTCAAAATACATGACCGGTTTCCTGGAGCTTTCGTTACCGTTTCCTCACTTGTAGCTACGAGCACCTATCCCGGGAACCGCCCCAGGGAGAGAACCCTCGGGCCGTAGGCGGCCAAGAGCTTGGGGCTACCGGCTTGGCCCTCTTCTGACACCCCATCCTGTTTCGGGTGTGGGAGGCTGGCCCGGTGCAGACGCCCGGAGCCCCAAAGAGGGGCCAGCCTGCCCCAAAATAAGGAGATCGCTCTCTCTTTTGTTACCCCGGCTGGGAACCGATGCGAAGGTAGGAGTCTGCTGAGGTCGGAACACTGCTCCTCACGGGCTGAAACTCTACATAGAGGCCCTAATTGCAAGCTGATTGAGAGAAGGCGGCTTCTCGACGTCCGAAAACGGGGGGAGTGAATCCGCGGAGCGTGAGTGAATATGAGTCATACTGAAGGCGATTTGGGCAATGGAATGGGTATGGCATGGTGCCGCCTGGCTCTCGAGCGACTAGGCTGGCCGATTGACTCGCTATCGGACGAAGAAATCGTCCAGGAGCTTTACGCAAGGTGGTTTGCCCAAACCAGTGAGCGTATCGATCCGATGCCGGCTCTGAGTTTTGCCGCCGCTAACGGGATCGTGGCGACGATGGCTAATGAGGGCAACCTGGACGCCCTCTGCTGGGGTGATACGGATTTCAGTTCGGCATCGGATCCCATTAAGGCGAGCTCGGCGCCCTGTTTCGGACGCAGCCTATGCAGTGAAGGTGACACACAAACGGAGCCACATCCGGAGAGACGCAGAGCTCTCCGGACGCCGCGCAGCGACCTGATTCGATTCACTTCCCAAGAAACCGACAACGAAGCAGGCGGCTGGTTGGTTGAAGCTTCGGCGCATGGTCTGGCGTTCATCACAGAAGGCAAGGACGTGCCTGGGATCGGAACACGCATCGATTCGACTCTTTGCGGAAGGGAGAATGAGGCAATCGCCCTGGGGCCCGCGACGGTCGTGCGGACGGAGTTGCTGACTGATTCCCTCGGTATGGTTTGTGCGAAACTCGGCGAATCCTGGGACACCTAGCGATGATTGAAGCTGAGGAATTGACGCACCATCAGCAGACGCTGCGGCTCTGGGAGGCCATGGGTACCGAGGTGGCTCACTCCGAGTACGGGGGGCAGGAACGGCGCAGGCGAGTCAGGCTGCTAACACCTGAGTCAGCGTGCCGGTTAGACGTCATCACCGGGAATCAGCAGCAGGAATTGCCCGTGACAATCCGAGACGTTTGCATAAACGGAGCTTGTGTGATGGGCGATGTGGCCGTTCCGGTGGGTGAGATGGCCAGGCTTCATCCGGCTGCAGTCACGGGCAGCCCTCTCGATCCGGTCGAGGGCCGGGTGGTGTCGTGCCGCTGGCGGTCAGGCCGGTATCGCGTCGGAGTTCAGTTCCAGCCTTAATGGTGCGTCGGGGACGCACCCTACGCCTGTTTCACATATCCGAATTCACAGCCCGGGGCGGCTGTTCCACATGTCCGCTTTCCACACCCCGCCTTATTCCTTAGTATGCGTCCTTAGAATATGCGACCGCGGCCACCTGAGCCCGTTGGGCTGGTGGTCGTGGGTGCAACGTAAGCTGGGGATTGCCGTGCCCGCGCGATCCCCATGAACCGTACTGCCAAGCCCGTGAGCGTGTGACGTTCACTCCGAGGGCGGGGAAGAGGTTCCCGGCGTCGGTACGGGTGCGAACTCGTCAGGGCTGAAAGGGAGATCGTATGAAACGGTACACCCTCTTTTGGAAATGGGTGCTCCTCGTGGGGGTTGTCGTCCCGTGGGCGGCACCGTCCCAGGCCGAGCCGCCAAAGCCGGCCACGGACCAGGAAATCAAGGACATGATCGCGGCCGCCGGGGATGCGAAGGACTACGACAAAGCCGCTCAGGTCTATGTGCTGGACGAAGCTGACGTGTACGTTCAGGACAGCGGTCTAGCCACTACCAAGGCGTGCCAGGTGATCAAGATACTGACTGACGCCGGCGTCCGATCCCAGTCCGTCCTTAGATGGGAGTTCGATCCCGATACGTACCGGACAACGGTCAAGAGCGTGCGCATCCACCGCAAGGATGGGACAATCGAGGACGTTGACCTCGGCACGCTGGTCACAGGTCCGGCTGAGCAATACGCCATCTACTGGGGAAACCAACAGCATCTGCTTCCTGTGCCCCGTGTCGAGATCGGCGATTCCCTCGAGATTCGGACGAGCAGGATCGGCTTCAACATTGCGTACCTGACTGACGGTGGTACCGGCTCCGGTGGCTCGGGCGGTGGCGGCGATGAAGGTGAAGGGTTGATCCCCCCGATGCTGGGGCACTGGTATGAGGTCACGCTTTTCCAGGGAAACTACCCGATCCTCAAGAAACGGTACACCGTCTACATGCCCAAGGACAAGCCCGTTCAATACGAGGTCTACAACGGGGCGCTGAGGTCGTCCCTCTGGTTCGATGACGACTACTTCGTGCACACATGGGAAGCCAAGGACATTCCCGCCGTCAAGCGTGAGCCGCGGATGGTGGCGCTGGACGACTGCGTTCCCAAGGTGGTGATGGCGACGTTGGGCACGTGGGAAGAGGAATCGCGGTGGTTTTACGAGGTGAACGAGCCGCAGTTCGGGTGGGATGACGCGATCGAGGCGAAGGTCCGGGAGATCACGGCCGGCCTCGAAACGGAGGAGGAGAAGATCGTCGCGTGCACGCACTGGGTCGCGGATTACATCCGGTACTACGGAACGAAACAGGGCGGCGCGCGTGAGGGGTACACGTTGCACGACAGCCGTTTGACGTTCCGGGATCGCGGCGGTGTGTGCAAGGACAAGGCCGGCATGCTGGTGACGATGCTCCGGGTTCTGGGGCACGAGGTTTACCCGGCGTTGACGATGGCCGGTTCGGATGTCGAACGGATCCCTGCGGACCAGTTCAACCACACGATCACGGTCATGCGGAACAAGGACGGCACGTTCCGCGTGCTGGATCCGACGTGGGTCCCTCTGTTCCGCGATGTCTGGTCCAGCTTCGAAGACCTGCAGGGCTTGGTTTACGGCACGCCCGAGGGGCAGGACCAGACGCTCTCGCCGCACTATGAGCCCGAGTACAACATGCGCGGCGTGCAAAGTGTCGGTGAGATCCATCCGGACGGCACGCTGACGACACGGATCACCATGGATCTGCGCGGCGGGGCGGACAACCGCTTGCGGCGGATGGTGAATGGCACCCCTGATTTCGCCAAACATGCGGCGTTTGAAGAGGCGCTCCAGATCGCTCCGAACGCGAAAATCGAGGATCTCAGTTACATCAACCCCTACGACTACTCGCGCGACGGCTTTGTAGACATGAAGGTCACGGCGAAAGGCTACGCATCCACTGGGGACGGGGTCCACATGTTCCGTCTGCCCCTGATGCACCATCCGTTGGATCGCTTCTTCAGGGCGCCGTTCGGAGTCCGGATGAAACTCGCCGAGCGCAAGTTCGGCATGCGGTTCTGGGCCACGCGGATGCTCCGCTACGAAGAGACACTGAAGCTCCCTGAGGGCTGGAAGGTCATTCACGTTCCGGAGCCGCAGTCGTTTGATTCCGGATCGGCGTCGTTGACATTCGAGGCCACACCGGGCGAGGGGACCTTGACTTATCGCCTCGAGTGCAAGCTCAAGAACGGAGTCGTTCCGGCGGAGGACTACCCCGGCCTGAAAGAGGCTTTCGACGCGTTGCAAGCACTCAGCGAGGACTGGGTGGTTTGTGCGACTGAGGATAATGCGATGGGATTGGCGAAACATGCGAGTGCGGCCGGTACGAGCCGGGAAGGAGGTGCACGATGATGAGACTGAGACTCCAGCACACACGTGCTTCGCGTTTGCTTCTGACTTGTATGACTCTGCTGATTCCGGCGTCGCTGGCCTGTAATGCCCCGGCCGTCGGGGCTCAACCCCTTGGCGCCGGAGCCTCGCCCGATCGGTCGATCGGCGCAGCGCAGTTTCCCGCCGATGATGCCATTATCCTGAAGTGGGAGCAGCACTGGACTATGGATCGGGATGGAACGGTCCACAAACGGAACCATCAATGGGTCAAGCTGCTGAACTCACGGCCTATCCGGCGATACGGTGACCCGCGCATAGACTTCGTCAACGACCGAGACGAGTTAATCATTCACACCGCGCAATCGCACCTTCCTGATGGGACGATCCTGCCGGTTCCGGATTACTCGTTCAACACGGCCGCTCCCGGCGATGTCGGGCGATGGCCTGAGTATGCCGGTTGGCTTCAGCGGATCGTGTCCTTCAGCGGTATCGAGGACAACGTAGTGCTCGAGCTGGATTATGAGATCGTGACACCGGCAGGTGTATTGCCGTGGGTCGAGGGTGACCTGCGGCTGGATGATGACTACCCCACGGTCGAGCGGGTGGTATCGGTGACCGTGCCGGAGGGCACGGGGTTGCAGTACAAACTGACGCGTACCGATCCGTCCAAGACCGGAATCAGCGATTCGTCCGCGGGCGGGTTGATGACGCGCGAGTGGACGTTCACGAACCTGGCTGGGACCCGCAGGGAGACGCAGTCGCCTTCGTGGCAAGAGCGGTGCGGCCGGCTCCGGTTCACCACGGCGCCGGATGTGACGGCGTGGACATCTGCCATTTTGAGCCGGGTAGATCGTGCGAGCCGAGCCAACGACGCCGTCAAGCGATTCGCCGAGGCGGCTGTCAAAGATGAAACGACCTCGATCGAGCGTATTCGCAAAGTGGCCAAGAAGCTGCATGACTCGTTCAACTTCATAAACTCGTCCAAGGCGACCGAGACGCTGGCGTGCCGAAGCGCCGGAGACGTGCTCCGAACAAACTACGGGAACCGGCTCGAGTCTGCGGCGTTGCTGGCTACGGCGTTGCGTTCGCTGGGGATGACGGCCTCACCGGCGGTCGGTGTGGATGCACGGCTGTGGCAGGAAACGGACGAGGTTCCGCCGACAGCGTCGGCTTTTGCCGGTGTTGCAGTGGTGGTCGATCTGCCGGATGGACCGGTGTACGTCCATCCGCAGAACGGCATCTTCGAGAATCCGGGCAGTTGGGGCCGACATTGGCTACTCAGCACGGACAAGGGCGGTTCGCTCCAGCGAACCTACGTCTATGCCCGTGGTGAGAACGAGCCGGGCGGGCTCCACATCGCAGGCAAGATTTCGATCGAGACCGGTGGTGAGGCGACGGGCGAACTGCGGTTCCGTGCTACCGGTGCGTTCTTCGATCCTACCAAACTGGAGACGGCCGACGCACAGAAGTCGCTGGTGAAGAACTTCGTAGGTCGTGTGTTGAGCGGCTTCGACGTTCCTGGGCACTCCGTCACGACGTTGTCGGACGAGTTGTTCCGTGCAACGGCGAGCGTGTCCTCGAACGGAGCCCTCAAGAAGTTCGGGAAAGCGCACATGCTCCAGTTCGGTGACGGGCCGGCGTTCCTGCCGGATGTTCCCATGCCGCTGGCGCGCTCACAACGCCGGACGGACGTGCAGTTGGCGGGCAGGTTTGCGGAGACGGTGGACCTGACGATCGAGCTGCCGGAAGGATGGACGGCGTCAGTCACTCCGGCGTCTGTGCCGACGGTGCAAGGTTCTTGGGGAGCGGTGTCCCAAAAGGTCGAAATCGACGGCAGCACGATCCGGCTGCGTCGCAACGTGAACGTAACCGGCGAGAGGCTCTCGCCGGATGACTTCGCCGCGTTGCGCGGGTCCGTGAACGATCTGCGGGCGACGAAGAGTCTGTTGCTCGTGTTCGGCAAGGAGGCGGAGAAGGAAGAGAAGTCGTAAGGTGGCACATCACCGGTGGGTGGTGGGCCACCCGTGAAGAGGTGCCCCACTCATCCGCAGGCGACTCCTCGAATCAGCCATGAAGATACACTGGATGCGGAATACGTATCGCGACGGCCAGCGTCATCAGCCAACGGCGTGACTCGTGCAATCGATGTCGTCGAGAGACGACAAGCCCCACGGGGGCGAAAGGAATCAGCCCACGGCGTGAGCCGTGGGAATGAGAACGGACATTGTGCAATGAACCCCACGGGGGCGACACTCGGATTTTCGCGAAGGTCGGAAGAACGGCGTGTGTGATGATGGAGTTCCGTCCCTCCGGGACTGGGTGTGTCGAGACAGGGTCCTGGCCCCACGGCTTACGCCTTGGGCTATAGACTGTCGTCCCTACGGGACTGTGCCACCGGGGTCGACAAGTGAATGAGGGATGGCCTCGCGTGGTCGGCACCCCTCCGATGCTCGCGTCACCCACAAGGGGTGACGCTACGTGGATACTGAGAACACTGTAGCCGGTGTTCTTCTTCAGCCGGAATTGGCGCAGGCTGCGGCCGGAGTGAATCGGCCTCGCCGTTCCCCTTTTAGATTCTAGAGGAGCCATACCGATGTCCAACGGGACAGACGAAGGGTCTATTCAGGCCAAGCCATGCAGTCAGGCGGGCTGCGGACACAATAACCCCATCGAGGCGCAGTTCTGCACTCAATGCGGGAAATCGCTGGCTGGCGTAATGCCCGTTTCCGTGCCGAGCGATGAAGTCGCTGCCGGAGCCGGCGGTGCGAGGAAGGTCTGTCCGGATGCGCAATGCGGGCACGAGAACACCGCGGATGCCCGGTACTGCGCCCGCTGCGGGGAGCCACTGGGCGCGGCGAGGGCAACGGGGGAAGACAAGCCGAAGAGTCCGTTCCGCGAGATCGTTCAGCCGTTCATAGACCTGGCGCATGCGCCGAGGGCCTTGTGGGGTATCAACCTGGCGTACCTGCTCGAAGGCTTCGTGTACTTCGGTATGATCATGTATCTCGCGATGTACTTCAACAAGTATGTGAACCTCAATGATGTGCAGGCGGGTCACATGGTCATGATGTTGACCGCCGGTATCACCATTTCAATGTTCTTTCTCGGGGGTCGGGCTGACAAATGGGGTGTACGGTTTGCGATCCTTGTGGCGTTTTGCATCATGCTCACGGGTCGGATTCTTCTTGCGGCCGCCCCGTCGTTCGGGCTGGGTGGTGGCAGCCTGCTGAGTCCATTGAACCTTGTCGCCTTGGTCGGGATTCTGCTGATCGTGACGGGCTACGGGATGTATCAGCCGGCTGCCTATGCCGGGGTGAGGCAGTTCACGACGGCGAAGACTTCCGCGATGGGGTTCGCGATGCTGTATGCACTGATGAACCTCGGCGGCTTTCTGCCGACCTTCTTCTCCCCGATTCGTAAGGCAGTTGGAATATCAGGCGCCTACTGGGTCTATTGCGGATTCACTGTCATCGCGCTGATCTGCACGTTTATCATCCTGACACGCAAAACCGTGAACGCGGCAATCGCCTCCGCCAAGGCCGAGCGGGAACTCGAGACGGCAGCTGAGGGCAAAACCGACGCCGTGGCGGAGTCCCCAACGACCAAGTCCGATTCACT
>JAUXGE010000401.1 GCA_030622435.1 Planctomycetota bacterium | reverse complement strand
GTCTCCGCTGACGATGTCGGCGGGACGGTAGACCGTATGGATGTCGAGTCCGTCGGCGACTGGGATGGGTGCATGGAGGTTTCGTTGCAGTGACGCGGCCAAGCGGAGTTGGTCGTCGATGTGGTGGATGTGTTCGCGCCGGTTTTCAGCAGTCGAGCCGCGGCTTCCGCCCTTATCGGGTGGGTCGGATCGTGTCGTGGTGGGAGCCGGTGTGCTGTGTTTCACAGTGGTGTCGAAAGGAGAAACCTCGACCTCGACCTCGGCGTCAAGGCCCCTCAGCGCATCGAGCACGGAAGGTGCCAGGGTATTGTCATCGAGCAAGACATGGATTCGCGGTCGACCCATCGGCGAACGGTTCCAACGCGACAAAGGCGCCGCCTCGTGTCTCAGCAACGCCCCGACTCTTCCTTACCTGTAGAGTGTTTCGGTTCACGGAAAGGGGAGCTTAAGTTACGGATCGAGGTGGACGCCGCGTACGGACCCGGTCGAGGAATTGCGGTATTAGCAGTACAGCGCAAGGTCGCCATAAACGTGTAGCGCAGGCATCTTGCCTGCATCGTAATCGCAGCTCGTGCAGGCTGGAAGCCTGCGCTACAAACGACCTTGCGTTGTACTGTCAGTATCAACCATCGGACAGACTGATGGCCTTGTTCCAATCGGGAGTCGGGGGTGATTCCCGGTGTCGCGCGACTGCGTGCTGATACTGCTGCACGGCCCGATCGTCCGGCCTGGCCTGCCGACACTCATCGAGACAAGCCTCACACCGATCCCACTCGCAGGCCTGATAATGCACAACGGCCTCCTGGAACCGGCTCAGATGATCCAGCGCGGTGCTATCCACTCGCTTGCGCAATCCGATCAGCTCCCAAACCTCGGCGGCTTGTGTCCTGCCCGGCACCTCGATCCGCCCGAGGGTTCTAAAGACGAACCGGTCTGGGGCACCGAGCCGGGTCGTTTCGTCGACCAGCACATCGGTGCCCAGCACCTTGTTCGCCTGTTCGAGGCGGGAAGCGAGGTTGACCGTGTCACCGATGCAGGTGTAATCGAGCTTGGTATCGCTGCCATAGTCCCCGACGAACACCTCTCCCGTTGATAGTCCGATCCGCATTCTCAGCGGTGCGTGCTCTGCCCTTCCGCCAACGCCCCCGTCACCGCCGCCGCGGTTGAGGTCTCCAAGAGCCTCCAACGAGGACAGGGCACAGGCGCAGGCTGCCTCCGAATGGTCCTCGCACGGCCAGATCGGGCTGTTGAAGAAGGCGAAGATACCGTCACCCATGAACTTGTTGACGATCGCTCCGTGATCGACGAGCACACGGCTCATCGCACGAAGGTAGGGGTTGAGGACGAGCTGTGTCTTTTCCGCACCAAGCCGTTCGCTCAGCCGCGTGAAGCCGTAGAGATCGCTGAAGAAGCACGTGACCCGAACTGGCTGCGGAGCAAGATCGAGCACGTTCGCCCCGCTCGTGATCCGGGCGGCTACGGCCGGGGAGGTGTACTGCGCCAACGCTCGCTGTAACTGCCGCCGACCACGCTCCTCGATGAACTGCCGGTAGGACGTCACGAATCCCCAAACGACACACATCTCGGCAATCGTTACCAAAGAGGCCGCATGACACACCCAACCACGGAACGCCAGAGCGCCGCCGCCGAGAACCGCCAGCGCCAGAACGAGCAATGATGCCACGCTCGCCAGGGGGCCTCGCGTGCACGTGATCAGGGTGATCACTATCCCGCCAACCAGGAGCATGACGACGTTCACCCACGCGGGTGCGTTCATCGCAGGCCGGTCCTGCAGAACCATGTTCGCAATGTTGGCATGCGCCATGACGCCTGGCATGCTGCTGAACACGGGCGAGGTGACCAGATCGGCTACACCCGATGCGGTGTATCCCACCAGACAGATTTTGCCCTCGATTCGCGGGCGCAACTCTGCTCGTAGAGCATTCGATCGTTCGGCCAGACGGGCATTCGTCGCCGCCAGGCGTGCCTCGAGCTGCCCCTCACCGAAATCCGCGAAGAACGCTCGAATCCTCTCACACCGGGTCCGCTCCTCATCGGTCTGCGGCTCCTCGCTCTCCCACAGCCCATGGACGCGCTGGAGCCAGACAACGGCCTCGTCTTCGATGCGTTCGATCGCGATGTCGAGATCCGATATTTCACTCGACGTTTGCGAGTTGTCTTCGGAATCGGGCGTGTGCTTTTGCTGCTCGCGCAGTGCCAACCGACGATTGACAAGCCGGACGTAGTCCGCGTACGTCGCCGGCGTGTCCGCATGCCGAAGGTCTACCAACTCGGCAACAGCCAGACCGAGCCGACTCTCGTTTTCGCCGGCCGCTTCGGCATTCAACGCGATCTCGAGTACTCGTGTCACCGGAACGTGGTCGAAGCTGTCCTGCCATTTCTTCGAACCGACCGGTACATGCCAGTTGATCAGCGTCGAGCCGTCTCGATCTATGGGAATGCTTCGTTTGTTCACTCCATGCCCGAGAACGATCTGCCCGTGCTGATAGCCGATTTCGGAGCAATCCACGCCCAGCAAGTCCATTGCCGCCAACAGCCCAAGCTGAGGCACGAGCACGCCACCCGCATCGGCCAGCAACGGAATCTCCCGGACGACGCCGCCCTGCCGCTCTCGCTCGAATGACACGAATCCGACACCCCTGGCCGCACGGGCGAACTTCTCGACGGGGAGAGTCGGATCGTAGGTTTGCGCGATTCGGCCATCCAATTCCGCCGGTACCGGTGCGCTCGAAGCCGCTATTGCGATAAAGGCGTTCCGCCATCGATACGCACGAATCAGCACGTCCCGATCGGCAGACAGCGTATCCGTTGCCGAGCCGGGAGGGACGGAGTCAAGGAACGATTCCAGGCTTCCGCTCGGCACGTCTGCGAAGAAGCGCCTGGCTGCCCGCCGCGCGACAATACGTTTCACCGTCGCCAAATGCGTTTCGATCGTTTCGGGTTGTGTGGGGATGGAGGCATCGAGCCTTTGCGCCACAGTAGATACGTCGAGCCCGAAATCACCCTCGAGCACTGCGGCTATTCGAACCTGCCCCATGAGTGTGTCAAAGTCGAAGGCTTCTGGAACGGTATGAAACCCAGCGCGAAGCTCCTGCTCGAACTGTGGCAAGGTGACTCGTGGATTCTCTCGCACGACCTTCAAGGCATGGTCGAACATCGCCTCCCGATCGAGGCCGGGTGGGCTTAGACGGAAGAACATCGCCGGGTAGACGTTTCCCGCTTTGATCATCGCCTCCCGCAACTCGTCGTCATCGTAGATGATATGGTCGTCAGACCGGCTGCCTCGCTCGGGCAAGAGCGTATCCACGTCGTAGTGGGGTCCGAGACCGGCGTGCCTGCTGCGTGGAGGGGAGGGCTCCGACAGGACGAGATCGAGCACGATGGCCTCGGCACCCAAGTCATCCAGAGTCTCGACGAGCCGTGCGTATTGCCGCCGCGGCCAGGGCCAATCTCCCACGGATTGCAGAGCATGGTCATTGATGTCGATCAAAGCGAT
>JAUXGE010000317.1 GCA_030622435.1 Planctomycetota bacterium | reverse complement strand
TGCGCCTAGAGTTGTCCGGCTACCATTATGTGTACCAGCGTTTGCGTGTGGATTCTGTCGGCGACCAAGTCATCGGCCCTCAGGAAGCCGGCCGCTATTTGGGGGCAGACGTTGCTGACGCGCTGATGCTTCAAGGGCCGGTGGTCCTTGTGCAGGCCCCCATTCCGCGCCGCACGTTCTTCGCCGAAGGGCGTGAATATGAGTATTATGATGGCTTGGTGGGCACCGTACAGCTTCGACTTGAGTCCGAAAGCATCTTAGTAAGTCTGGTGCCGGGGCTGAAGTCACTGTTCCGCGAAGTTCATGACTGAGCCAGTCGAACGATCCTCGCTGCTCGATCGCTTCCCGGCCGTGGGTGCGCTGGCGGCACGGGCTCGTCACCGCCGCATCCCGGAGCGGCACGGGTTGGCAAGCACCGATTGCGGCGCTGCGTGTCTGGCCATGGTACTGGCGTATTATGGAAAGAACGTCCCGTTTGAAGAGCTTCGCGATGCCACGGGAACCGACCGGGACGGCGTGGATGCGCTGTCGATCCTCGAAGCTGCGCGGCTTTACGGTCTCCGCGCGCGGGGGATTCGCGTCGACCTGAAGGAACTGCCCTACTTGCCGCCGGGAACCATCTTGCACTGGGAGTTCAACCACTTTGTTGTCTTCGAGAGGCGGCGCAGGGACGGGGTCGATCTGATCGACCCGACCTTCGGGCGGCGGCGCGTGGACTTCGATGAGTTTCGGCACTCCTTCACCGGGGTCGCCCTGGAGTTGGAGCCGGATGACGGCTTCCAGCCGTCCGCGGCCCCTGCGTCGGGCGTCCGCCGGTATCTGCGGCAGGTCTTTCGGCAACGCAGCGTCCTCGGGCAACTCCTGATCACGTCTTTAGTGGTTCAGGCGTTCGCCTTGGCCGTGCCCGTGCTCACAGCAGTGATTGTGGATCGGATTGTGCCACAAGAGGACTATCAACTGCTACTCGTGCTCGGACTCGGGCTGCTGGGCATTATCCTCTTCAACTTCCTTTCTTTGTTCATCCGGTCGCATTTGTTGCTGCATCTTCGCACCAATATGGACGTGCACATGATGCTTGGGTTTCTTGAGCATCTGGTCAGCCTGCCGTACGCTTTCTTCCAGCGAAGGTCGGCCGGAGACCTGCTCATGCGCGTCAACAGCAACACGACGATGCGCGAGATTCTGACCTCGACGGCCATGTCCGCTCTCCTTGACGGAACGATGGTCGTCCTCTACCTCATGTTGCTGCTGCTGCTCAGCCCGGGCATCGGCCTGCTTGCTGTCGGGCTTGGCTTATTTAATGTTGCGATTTATCTCACTGTGCGCAACGTTTACCACCGCTTGATGACCCGCGGGCTGCACGCCCAGGCGAAATCCGAGGCATATCTTGTCGAGATCGTCAGCGGCATCGAGACGTTGAAGGCCATGGGCGGCGAGCACCGAGCAGTCGAGCGATGGTCGAACCTGTTCGTTGATCAACTGAACGTCTTGCTGACCAGAGGTCGCCTGACCGCGCTGGTGGATGCTCTGCTGCAGACTCTGCAAATGGCCTCGCCGTTGGTCATTCTCGTCTACGGCGTGACCCAGGTGCTGAGTGGCCACCTGACCCTCGGGTCGATGTTGGGGCTGAGCGCCCTGGCGATCGGGTTCCTGACTCCCCTGTCGAAGTTGATCACCACGGGGCTCGACCTGCAATTGCTGCGAAGCTACGTGGAGCGCATGGAGGACGTGCTGCAGACGGCGCCCGAACAGAGCCCCGAGGCGGTCCTTCGGCCGGAGCGGTTAACGGGGCGCGTTACACTGGAGCGGGTATGCTTCCAGTACGGCTCCCATGCACTGATGGCCGTGAAGGAGGTCTCGGTGGATATCAACCCGGGGCAGCGGGTCGCGATTGTGGGACGATCGGGTGCCGGCAAGTCCACGCTCGCCCGGCTGCTGCTGGGGCTCTACACTCCGACGACGGGACGCATCCTGTTCGATGGCCACGACCTCTCGGCCCTTGAGCTGCGCTGGATTCGCAGGCAGATCGGTATTGTCCCCCAGGACCCCTATCTGTTTGGGGGGACGATCCGGGAGAACGTCCTGTTCGCGGCGCCCGGGGCATCCCAGGGAGATGCCGTCGAGGCGGCACGCCTGGCCGGAATCCACGACGACATCCTGGCCATGCCTATGGGCTACAACACAATGATCGGAGATGGCGGATCCGCGCTGGCAGCCGGCCAGCAGCAGCGTATCGCCCTGGCCCGCGCTCTGGTGCACAAGCCCGCCATCCTTCTGCTGGACGAAGCCACGAGCGCGCTGGACACCGTCAACGAGCGCCTCATCCAGCAGAATCTGAATCGCCTGGACTGTACGCGCATCATCATTGCGCATCGCCTCAGCACGATCATCGACGCCGAACTGATCCTGGTCATGGATAGTGGCCGGGTCGTTGAGCGAGGCCGGCACGAGGAGCTGCTGGCCGGGCGAGGGCCTTATGCCGAATTGGTCGCAGCTCAGCTCCAATCGTCCAGTCCTTCCCGTTAAGCTTTGCTTTCGCCTCTAAACTAACGTTGGAGAGAGCGGGGGTTGCTCCCGTTGGATTCCCCCTACAAGTACGCCGAGCGGGAGATTTATCTTGACTCGGCGGCGAGGCCTTATTAGAGTCGGGCTGCCTTGTTATAGGCCGTTCTTGCGTCGCGCGGCCCGCAAGGCGCGTGTCTCCTTGATTCGCGGGATCTGGTAAAGAAGTAGCGCGATGAAGGGGACTGTGGTCAAGAAGCTCATACTCAATAAGTGAACCGATTCGTAAGCTCAGTGACTCAGAGTTAAAGAGGGCCGTCGGCGGCGTGGGCGCGAAGACGACGATCTTCTGCCCCTGCACCGGTGCAAGCGCGATCGGCCCGACCCAGCTGTTGATGTGCTGATCCGGCGCCTGGCGATCGGATTGAACTTGATTGTGGGGCGATGCCCTGTTTGAGTCACAGCGTTCCTATTGCGTGTTTTGCGTCGCGCGGTCATCGGACGCAACTTTCTGCGGTTTGTTGGATCTGGTAAAGGAGAAGTGCGATGAAAGAGACTGTGGTCAAGAAACTCACGCTCAACAAGGAGACCGTCCGCAAGCTCAATGATGCAGAGCTCAAGAGGGCGGTCGGCGGTATCGGCATCCTGACCAAAGTGGGCTGCGAATGCATGGGGACGAGCACGTACGGTCCGTCGCAGGTCATGATCTGCTAACTGGGCGACCGGTACTGGATTACTCGTTGTATTCTGAGAGTGAGCGGTTTGCCTCGTGCCGACCGCTCACTTCGTTTTGCCTGTTCCAAAGAGCGACTTATGCGGGAACACACTGTTCTCGCCCCATTTGGACGCGGAAACCGGAGGATAACCGGTGCGTAGACCATCTGCACCGAGCGGCCGCTCATGATTTCCTGGCAACCGATTCTTGACGGGCCGATCTGCGAAGAAGCCCTGCGCGCCGTCGACTCGATCGCGTTGCACCTCCGGCGATCCTACGAGGCATGGCCCTTGGCCCAACCGGAGGAGGCCTCTGGAATACGATCCGTCTCCCTTGCTTCCGGAAGGGCCGGCGTGGCCCTATTTCATGCGTACTACGAACGATGGCGGCCTGTTTCGGAGCATCCATCCCAAGCGGCACGTTTTCTCAACGAGGCCGTTGACCTGATGGCCGCCAAGACGATGAACGCATCGCTTTTCTGCGGCTTTACGGGCTTGGCCTGGACCATGGAGCAGTTGACCAAGTTGTGGGGCCAGCAGCCGGAGGAAGACCCGAACGAGGACGTTGATGAGGTCCTCTTGCAGTACCTCGAGCACGGCGCCGCCCACGGCCCATACGATCTGATCGACGGGGTGGTTGGCATCGGCGTGTATGCCCTGGAACGTCTGCCTCGCCCCTTGGCCCGCCGCATCCTGACCTGCACGCTCGATCGGCTGGAGGAACGCTCTTTGCCCCAACAGGTTGGCCGTGCGATCCCCAGTGGAGTGCCACCGAGTCGGCGTTACGGTGACACCGCCCCGGAGGAGTACTACAACCTTGGGCTGTCCCATGGCAACCCCGGCGTCGTGGCGCTGCTGGGCCTGATGGTTCGCCACGACATCGAGCCGGACCGCGCGAATCGACTTCTAGCGGACATCGTAGAGTGGCTGCTATCCAAGCGGCTGGCTGAATCCGTCCCATCTGTGTTTTCCGACTTTGACGGCCCCGAGCTCGAACCCAAGCCGGCGCGGACCGCATGGTGTTACGGCGACCCCGGCGTGGCGGCGGCCCTCCTGTTGGCCGGACAATGCACCGGCAGACAGGACTGGCAACAGTTGGCCGTCACCGTCGCGCATAAGGCGGCATCTCGCCCCGTCGAGGATACGAGCATTGTGGACATCGGTCTGTGCCACGGAGCAGCAGGCGTGGCTCACGTTTTCCATCGGATTCATCGAACCACCGGGGATCCACGCTGCGGCGACGCCTCCCGATTCTGGTTTGAGCGGTGTTTGGACATGCGACGAACAAGCAACGACATCGCCGGCTTCTCCACATGGTCTTTCGAACGCGTCCGCGATGGAGAATTCGTGGCCGACCCATGTTGGCTGGCCGGCGCCGCAGGGGTAGGCCTGGCGCTGCTGTCCGCAAGCACAACCATTGAGCCGGCTTGGGACCGATCGCTACTGCTTAGCGCCGCGCCGTTCGCAACAGGGTAGTCAGCGGTGTGCCAGGGTCGTGCGAACCGGCCTCGTCATCTGCCGCCTGGCGCCGTGCCGGCGCAGCACTTGTGTGTTAGGATGAGCAGGTCCGACCGAAAGCTTAACGAAGATCGCGAGGCGGCCCACGATGCCCGACCGACCAGCCTGTCGCAAGTTCGCCCCGTCGGCAGGTTTTGTCCTGAGAACGCCGCTGCTGCCTTTTGACGAATTGCGTGCCTTTGGCTGTGGGCTTGAGGCACCGGAAGTCGACACGAGCGACCCCACACTCGATGACGCCCTCGCTCGCGATCGACAACGGCTTAGCCACCGTTTATTCGAGTTGCTCGAGCGCCCCGAGATTCGCGAGGCGTTCTTTCTCGGATCGCCTGGGCTGCTTGAACGCGCTCAGGGGTTCCTCTCGGACCCCAAACACCCACGGCGCCCCAAAGCTGAACTCGCCCTACTTCGCTACTTTACCCGGATGACCTACCGGTCCACGCCGTTCGGCCTGTTTGCCGGTTGCACACTCGGCTCGATTGGTAAGCGGACACGGCTCCGACTCGCCCCCCGAGAAGCCTATCGCCGTCATGCCCGTCTGGACATGGACTACCTCTGTGCCCTGGCCGATCAGCTGTCCCGCGACCCGAACTTCAACTCCGAGCTGCGATACTTTGTCAATTCCAGTCTCTATCGCTGGGGTGATCGCTTTCACTACGCTGAATGGAAGCCCGGTACGTTCGGTCGCAGCTACCACCTCGTTGTGGTCGACGCGACCGATTATCTGAGCCGCACGCTCGGCCGCGCCACGGACGGCGCGAAGATCGATGAGCTCTCCGCGAGCTTGGTTGCCGACG
>JAUXGE010000354.1 GCA_030622435.1 Planctomycetota bacterium | reverse complement strand
GCGGCACATCCACGTTAGCACCACATTCGGGGCATTCCTGCACCGTTCCAGCCAAATCAGCCGGAAATCCGCCAGTATGTCCGCAATCAGGACACGCCACGTCAATGGTGTCGATCGCAGCATCCGGGGTTTCCACTCCGGCAGGGCGCTTGTCGTGCTCCGCCAGGAGCGCTGCTGCCCGATCGGCCTTCTCCGAATCCGCCACCCAGATGGCGATACCTTCCGGATCGGTCACACCGAACGCCATAACGCCCGGGTTGCTGGGGTCGACGATTGTGGCCTCTATCCCGTTCTCGTCGAGCCAGGCAACGATGATCTCCGCCTCCTCCACCGTCTTCGCACGACGGACACACACAGGATCATTCGACATGACAATACTCCCACGGTTCTCTCAAAGACTCCCGGTCCGGCAACACTGCTCAGTCGAAGCGTGCCAATTCCAGGCACGACTAAGTCGCGCGGGTGCATGCCTGCGCAACGAGAATGGAGAACGCCTCGTTTTCAGGGCGCCCATCGGTCCGTGCATGTTGTTGCACCGGTCGGTCACTCGGGGACGAGCGGCGCAACATTCCAGCCCTCACCCGCTGAAACCCGGCGAACGAGGCCACAGGAGCAAGGACACTCAACCGCCGGGGGCCTAACCCGCGTCCGCTTGCTCCGCATACTCCTTTGCGTCCATCAGCGCCGACAGTGGCTCGGTCGACGCTGGACGGATCTTGATCATCCATCCCTCCTCGAACGCGCTGTCGTTGATGAGCTCGGGGTGATCGGCCAGTTCCGTGTTGACCGCAATCACCTCACCGCCGACGGCCGTGACGATCTCCGACGTCGCCTTGACGGATTCGACCTCGCCGATCGAATCACCCGGAGAAACCTTCGAACCGATCTCCGGGAGCTCGACGTATGTGAGGTCGTTCAGCTCGTCCGCAGCATACTGGGTTATGCCCATCGTCACGACATCATCATCGTCAACCAGATACCACTCGTGCGTCTTGGAGTACTTCCGATCTGTTGGAGCGTCCATTGTCTGTCCCTACCCTGGTGCCGCTTTGAATCCGGCACGAACCTGGCCTGTCCGCAGAACCATTCGACCACTTACTTTGGACGTTTATAGAAAGGGAGCTTGACGACCCGGGACGCCACGCGACCGTTGCCGATCCCGACCTCCAGCTCCGTTCCCATTTCCGCGCTTTCGGCGGCGACAAAAGCCATCGCAATGCTCTTACCCAATGTGGGGCTGAGCGTTCCACTGGTAACCTCGCCGACCTTCCGGCCCTGTCCGTAGACCACGAAATCCTGCCGTGCGATCCGCCGCCCATCCAACTCGAGGCCGACGAGATGCCGCGGCAGACCGTTTTGCTTCAGCGCCCGCATGGGCTCACAGCCGATGAAGTCCTTGGACAGGTCCACGCACCAGCCCTGGCCGCCCGTGAGGGAGTCGATCTCTTCGCTCAACTCGTGTCCGTAGAGCGGCATACCGGCCTCGATCCGCAATGTATCACGCGCGCCCAGCCCGGCAGGCTTGATGACAGGATGAGGCTTATCCTTCGTCCCCAACAGCCTGGGGACCAGCATCTTCACGATTCCTGCCGGCACGACAACCTCGAACCCATCCTCACCGGTGTAGCCGCTGCGGTACACCGCAATCGGAATACCCATCAGCTCGAACACCTTGAATCGATACCGCATGATGGATGAGAAATCGGCGTCGACGGCCTCCTGAGCGAGTTCAAGTGTTCGTGGGCCTTGGATCGCCAGCATCGCCGTTCCGAAAGTTTCGTCCTGAATCGTCACCTCAACCGCCTCGCCTTGCTTTTCCAGCCAGGCAAGGATCTTCTCGCGATTCGAGCCGTTACAGACAATTCCCCAATGTGACTCGAATCGAGACACGATTACGTCATCGAGGACACCACCATCCTCGCGGCAGACGTGCGTATAGTACGATCGGCCCACCTCGGCCCCTGCAAGGTTGCGTGTACACAACCGGTTGAGGAACGATTCAGCGTCGCTGCCGGTGAGTTTCAGCCTTCCCATGTGCGACACGTCGAAGACGCTGCACGCCGTCCGCGTGTGAATATGCTCCTGGGTGATGCCGGCGAACTGAACAGGCATGGACCAACCGGCGAACGGGACCATCCGCCCGCCCATCTCGACATGCATATCATGCAGGGGTGTCTGGAGTATCGATTCCGCCATTACCGACCTCGACCAGCGTGTTCTCTGCCTCAAAGCTCCAACGGTCATCGCAGCAACAGGACTCCACGCCGGCTTTGAAATAACCTCCCGTCACCGCGAAAAACCTTGTACGAAATCGACGTCAGCCGCCCAATCTCCAGCACGGGGCTAACATAGGGAGCCCCAAAGACAGTGTCAACGCCCGACTGACGAGCCCCTCCTGCACCCGAAGAGCCGTATTCCGGTGAACCCAACAAGCACGCCGGAGAAGATCATGGCAAAGACTGCACGCCTTATCCAGTGAATACGCCCGCGATCCGGCTAATGCGATCCTTGCTCTGAGCCCGATCGTTGAAGTACAGTGCTTACACGCCGTCCGACCCGCTCTAGCATGGTCGATCGCCAAGTGTGTCAGCACCAAGGAGAAAACTCCGGATGTTCAATGCGATCGTTGGTGCCATCGCTTTTTTTGGCACAATATTCCTAGCCGTCCTTTTCGGGCTCGTAAGAACGGCCTGACGACGCCGATGGCTTGTATCACAGTACCGCGATAATCGGAGACGCAACGAGTATGCCTTCACTCTTAGTTTGGTTCACGGCCCTGGTTCTGGCGATCATGTTCGGACTGCTGGATTTTCTGGTTCAGACAGCCTGATCGTCACCTCTCGAGCTTGGACGGTCAGGAGACCCGCCCCACCAAGGTGGACGCGCGATCGCCCCGACCGGCTCGCAGAATTCCGGCGAGCCGCCCGATAATCGCACCGCGAAGCCGAACGGCTTCCAGTGCTCCGTCAGGGCTGATTCAAGCGGTCGCCCACGGATGGGTCGCCTGCGGATGGATCACCCATCGACCCGGCCGTCGGCCTACGCCCCTCTTTTTTACCCCGGACGGCTTGTCAAGGAGCGCTTCTTGCTTTAGATACAATCCGATTTTGCTCGATGTTCCGATTGTGAACCGCGTACATCGGGTACCCCAAAAGGGGCGTGTGCCCGAGTTGGCCAAAGGGGACGGGCTGTAAACCCGTTGGCGTAAGCCTTCGAAGGTTCGAATCCTTCCGCGCCCATTTGATCGAAGTGTCATGCGCATCATAGACTTGCTCCAGGAGACGACACCTGCACTGTCGTTCGAGTTTTTCCCGCCCAGGGACGAGATCGGCTTCTGGGACCTGTATCGCACGATCGAATCACTCAGGCCGCTGAAGCCCTCGTACGTCTCCGTCACCTGCGGCGCCGGCGGAACCACGCGGCTCAAGACCCTGGACCTCGTCGCACGTATCAAGGCCGACATCGGCATCGAGAGTATGGCCCATCTGACCTGTGTCGGCTCGACGCGCACCGCCATCGGAAGGACCGTTGACGACCTGAAGCAGCGAGGCATCGAGAACCTCCTCGCTCTGCGCGGGGATCCGCCGGATGGGCATAACGAATTCGTGCCGACCGACGGTGGCTTCCGGCATGCCAACGAACTGGTCGCCTTTCTCCGCGAGCGACACGCCGACCTGTGCATCGGCGGCGCGTGCTATCCCGAGGGGCATCCGGAGGCAGCCGGCCTTGACCTGGACATCGACAACCTCAAGCGGAAAGTCGATGCCGGCGTCGATTTCCTGATCACCCAGCTCTTCTTCAACAACGACGACTTCTTCACGTTTCGCGACAGGCTTGATAGCGTGGGCATTCACGTACCGCTGATCGCCGGGATCATGCCCATGCTCAGCGCACGGCAGGTCATCCGCTTTACCGAGGTGTGCGGTGCCTCGATCCCGAAGGGCCTGCTAGCCAAGATCGAGGCCGTCGAGGACGACACGGAGGCCGTTCGACACATAGGGATGTATCACACGACTCAGCAATGCCTCGCCCTGCTCGAGCAGGACGTAGCCGGCATCCACTTCTACACATTGAACCGGTCAACCGCGACCCGCGCAATCTACCAGCTCATCCAGGCCGACCTGCGCACGGGAGCCCACCACACGCTGCCTGTCAGCTAGACCGCATTCGGTCTTCATGTAGCGTCACCCCTTGTGGGTGACGAAGATGCGGTGCGGGCGTCACCCCTTGTGGGTGACGAAGATGCGGTGCACTGGCTCCCACCACACGCTGCCTGTCAGTTAAAGCAGACGGACGTTCCGGCGGTACGCGTGGGTGCCACTGGTGGCTTGTCCACCAGTGCCGGGTGGCCCAGGTTTTCAAACCTGGGGGATTGATTTTGCATCTGCCCCATCCAGCCCACCCAGTGACCCCGCCCCAAAGGGGCGCAGGCACGTAGCCACGGGTTTCAACCCGTGGAAAATGGCGTCGGAAAACAATCAAGCCCCGGCAGGGGCGGCGGATGGCAGGGCGGTGGGCCGTTGTCCTCCTGCGTCTCCGTCGCCCCGCTTCCCTTTGGACTTTTCGACTCATCCTTCCCCCTTCATCCTTCATCCTTCAGCATGTGTGCCCCATCCAACCCACCGAATGAACCCACCCAGTGAACCAGCCCCAGAGGGGCGCAGGCACCTAGCCACGGGTTTCAACCCGTGGAAAATGGCGTCGGAAAACAATCAAGCCCCGGCAGGGGCGGCGGAACCTAGCCCCGGGCGTCAGCCCGGGGGTTCATG